>JAHFDV010000398.1 GCA_023248815.1 Myxococcales bacterium | reverse complement strand
GGGATCCTCTTCGCCTGCGGCGCAGACACTCTCCATGCGCGGGGCGGCCTCATGGTCTCGATATCGACGGACGGCATCCTTGCCCCCGACAAGCTGAAGATTCGCGTCGACTCCAAAGACCAAACACTTTTTCGTCAGGAGCTCGACCTCGAGCGAACTCCGCTTCCGAACGGTCTCAGTATCGTCTCGAACGGAGACGAGACGTCCACCGCCACAATCGCCATCTCGGCGTTCAAGGGCGACGTCCCGATCGCTCGACGTGATGTCATCGTCACACAGATCCCCAGTGCGTACGTCGCGTCACTCGTCGTTCGGTTGACGGCGAGTTGCTCGTCATTCGTCACGGTCGACGCAGAAGGCGATGCGCGATCGACCTGCGTTGGCTCGGGTGACACGTGCATCGAAGGCAGCTGTGTACCCAACGCGGTCGATGCGAGCACGCTCCCCGTCTTCAATGACGGAGAGGGAGCAAAGGACGGCTCGATTGATGGATCTTCGGATGGCCTAACGAGCGATGCCGATGTGATCGAAACGGGAGGTGCAAACGAGGCTGGCGCCGACGCTGGCGGTCCCAAGGGACAGCTCTTCGCTTTCGTTGCCGCGAACAACGAGATAGACATTTATGCCGTCGATGCTGCTGGCGCTCTGACGCTGAAGAGCACCCCGAAGATCGTCGACGCGAGCTCGTTTGCGTTCGACCCCGCGACGCACCGTGTGGCCTTTACGAGGTTCAACGGAACGGTCGTGTGCTTGAAGTTCGACCCCGTAACCGGGAACTTGAGCGGACCCGCTGGCGTGAGTTCGGGCGGTACCACCCCAGTGCATTTGTCGTTCGATCCTGCGAAGAAGTTTCTTATCGTTGCGAACGCCGGAGGGGAAAACGCGTCGGTGTTTCCGGTGGCAGCCGGTGGCAACATTTCGGCCTCCACAGGCGCCGTCCCCACCGGATATCAAACGAGCTGGGCGGGCTTCAGTCCCTCCGGAAAGCACGCATTCGTCGTAGCTCAGGTCGATAGCCTGGTTCGTTCCTATTCATTCGACAACGTCACCGGCGCACTCGCGATGGGCCCTGTCGTCACGATTTCGCCCGCCAGCAGCCCCCGCAATCTCGCGTTTCATCCGAGCGAGAAATTTGTGTATGTCGCTAACGAGGCTTTTCCTACGATTTCGATGTTCGCTTACGACAGTGCGACCGGGAGCTTCACGTTCATCGGCACCGCTCATTCGGAGAGCAAAGACCCAAACAGCTATCGCGGCTACAATTTGGTAGTCCACCCGAATGGGAAGTACCTCTACGCCACTCGTACGTTCAGCAAGGCTGGATCATCGTCCGATGGAACGAGTACGTTGGCGCGCTTCTCCATCGACGCCAACGGTACACTGGCGCTGATCGACACGGTGTCGTCTCAGGGAGTCTTCTCCCGAGGTCTATCGCTCAGCCCGGATGGGCAGTTCCTATTCGTATCTCACCAGGCCTCGAATGCGATCTCGCGTTTCAAAATTGACGCATCGACGGGCGCGCTCAACTTCGTCGGGGTAACCCCCACGCCAATGCCGGCCGCGGTTGGTCTCGCCGTGTTCGAGTAGCGCGCTTCTCGCATTCCTGGCAGGCGCTTTCGAATCACGATGGATCTAGGTGTCCAGCCCCGCATCAATGGCCAGTGGCGAATCGACGCATCGAGGCGAAGGCCGCGGGTTCCGAGCTCGACGACCGCCATGTGAAGCAAGCCATCGACTACGCGGCAAACGCGGGCGTCGAATGGGTCGCGCTCCGTGACAAGCAAGACGCGACGAGTCGCTACACGCTGGCGGCGCTCATCTTGAACAACGAATCCGTCATCGGCGTGATTCGCCGAGAGCTGCGGCGTGTGGTCGACGTGCTCGTGGACGAGAAACAGATCAGCTTCGTCGAAGAACGTAGAACGCTTCGCGCCCTAACGGCAGGTCCTCGAGTCGATGAAGTCCAGCAACACGCCGCACTTTTGCGCACCCGATGAGTTGGCGAGGAAGCAACCGGTGCTTTCGCATTGTTGGTAGCGCCCATGGCACTCGGAGTCGATCGGCAATGGGTCGCTGCACACTCCAGCGTCCGGAGAAGCGTCGTTGTCGCTTGCGGTGCAGAAGCGAGGTCGTCCGGTCAAGCCATTGCCGCACTGCCAGGGATCATTGCACGGCTCTCCGGCACCGCGGACCGTCTGGCAAACGCCGACGCCAGCGTCGCCTGCGTCACTCTCCGAACGATCGCAGTAAGCGGGTTGCATACAATCGACCGATTCTCTGCAGCCGGTATCTCCGATCGCTAGCTTGCCTGCGAAGGCTGCGGCGCACTTGGTTCGAAGCGCGAGCGCATCGACTTCGTTGAAGCTTCCAATGCACACCGAGCCCCGAAGCGCAGAGAGGCAATCCGCTATCGCCGTCGGATCGCGTTCGACGTTGTCGCCGTACATTGCTGCGACGATCGAGGGCGACAGGGGGAAGGTCGAACGGCTCGTTTCGGGCCCTCGCAATGTCGACGCATGCTGCCAGGTAGGAATAGGCACCGTAGTTGGCTACGCAACACGCGCCGATGCGGTAGCAGAACGCCGTCTCCATTTGCTCGAGGAGAGACGCGTCCCCCGCATCGGGCTCAGGGAAGATGTTCGCGTCGGGATGTTGCAAATGGTCGAGGGGATCGGTGAGATCCGCTTCGATGGGCGCTGAGCTGTCGAGAAGATCGACGTACGCGTCTTCGTCGGCGACGCCGCCATCTTCATCAGCGACGCCGCCATCATCAGCGCCGTCTGCACGTGCCCTGTCGCGCAGTGTCGCGTCGCGGGGCAGCTCGGTGAAGTCTGCATAGGGAGGTCGCTCGTCGGAGCAGGCCGCGGCAAAACCGATGAGCGGCGCGGTTGCTAGAGCGAGAGAGAGAATGAGTTGTCGGTGCCCCACTTGCTCAGCGTAGATGCGAACGCGAGTTGGGTCAGCTGCTGTGACGAGCGCGCTACGAACCGTGACTATAGTCATGGTGTCTCGGGAACTTTCGCGACGCGTTCTCGCAATTCACTTCGACGATGTCGTGACGTCTTCGTAACGAAATGTTTCTGCGTTCGGGCCTCCCCGTACTTCTTCTTTGATCTCCAAGCGAGTCATTGCGACCCATGTCTGGAGGCACATTTACATCCCCGAACGTCTCTTGTTAGTTGCGCCCGTCGCCGGCAGGGGCTTGCGGCGAAGAGGGGGCGCGGATGAAGAAGCAACTGCTTATCGTTGGTGGATTGATCGTCGGTGCGGTCATCGTTGCGTGTAGCCAGGGCGCGTCTGAGGAAGATGTAGAAACGAGCGAGCAAGCGCTTGAGGCCGGCGCTTCTTACGCGGACGCTTACTCCGAAGCGGGACAGACGACGTGTCGACGAGTCCGGATGGTGGCGACCTACAAGCCCCCAGCGGAACTCTACGAGGACGCCTTTTTTAACCCGAGTCCCGCGCTCAGCTTCGCGATTCCGGCCAGCATTCCGTTCGTCGATGGCACGGCGGGTGGCAGCGCGCAATCTCGCGCCCGCCTTTACGTGACGCTCGCCGCGGGCGGTTCCTACGTTTGCACGTATTCCCCCGACCCAACGAAGTTGAAACACAACTGGCTCAATTGTCAGGGCTACGCCTCAGTGGGAACCGTGGTGACAGCGAGCGCCCTTCAACTACAGCTCAGGAGCCCGAACAGTTCGGTTCCGCTCGATTCGATCGAGCTCAACCTCGACGAAGTCAGTTCGAGCTGCGGGATCATCGACGCAGGGCCGAGCTGCGAGAACTGCAGCGACAACAATCCGTGCACCACTGACACATGCACATGGAGCGGCTGCAGTCACACGAATCTCGCGACTGGATCGAGCTGCTCGGATGGAGACGCCTGTGACGGAGACGAGACATGCAGCGCATCTGCCGTTTGCACGCCAGGCACTCCGCCCGTCGTGGATGACGGCAATCCGTGCACGACGGACTCGTGTTTGACTTGGGCTCACGGCACCCCAAGGGTGTCTCATCAGAATGCCTCTACGGGGACGAGCTGCTCCACCGGAAACGCTTGTCTTACAGGAGAGGTTTGCAACGGAAGTGGTGCGTGCGGTGGCGGAACGGCCGTGCCGGTGGACGACACAAATCCCTGCACTGACGACAGTTGCAACCCTTCTACGGGCGTCCATCACTACGTCAAGGAAGAGGGCTCAGACTGTTCTGACCGCAACGTCTGCAACGGTCTCGAGGAGTGCAACGCGACCGGCAATTGTCTTCCGGGAATCGCCCCCAGCCTCGATGACGGAAATCCCTGCACCGTAGACAGCTGCGACTCGGACGGCTTCCGTCACGTGCTTCTCGTTGCGGGTAGCTCGTGCTCGGACGGAAACGTCTGCAACGGCGCGGAGCTTTGCAACAGCTATGGGAACTGCCTCGCGGGAACTCCCCTCGGCACCGACGATTCCGATCCGTGCACCATCGACACGTGCGACCCGCTTACGGGAGGTGTTGGTCACTCGCCCGCTCCCGAAGGCGCATCCTGCGCAGACTCGAACGAATGTGACGGCGCCGAGACTTGCAACGCCACAGGGCAGTGCGTGGCTGGAACCCCTCCAAGTCTCGACGACGGCAATCCCTGCACGACAGATTCATGCGCGCCGGTAGGAGGAATCGCGCACACGCCAGTCACGCGCGGCACCTCGTGCGCTGATGCCAACGTTTGTGATGGGGCCGAGTCTTGCAACCTCGACGGCATTTGCGAAGCGGGGATTCCGCCGAACGTCACGGATGAGAACGATTGCACGACCGATTCGTGCGTTCCTGGTACGGGAATAGTTCACACGCCGCTTTCCTCCTGCACACCGTCTCCTGATGCGGCGAATGAAGTGCTCGAGCGGCGGGCTGCGATTACGGGACGCATCGTCGATGCAAGTCACACGGCGCTCACGGGTTTCACTGTGTCGGTCTTCGATGAGGTGACGCCCAGTGTTCCCCGCACCGACGTCTCGATTACCAATCACAGCGATGGGTCGTTCAAAGCGCGCCTGACTTCATTCCCCGACGGGACACCGTATGGCGCGACGCCAGTTCGGGTCTTCATACGGATTGAAGCGCCCGGGTACGTGAAGGTTCACCGCGAGGCTTACCTGATCCCCACGACGCTCCACGATCTCGGAGATGTCGTGCTCATGCCACGCGACAGCCTCGTCACGACGATTGGTCCCGCTGGCGGCGTCGCGC
Source organism: Myxococcales bacterium (assembly GCA_023248815.1). Taxonomy (GTDB): domain Bacteria; phylum Myxococcota_A; class Polyangia; order Polyangiales; family Polyangiaceae; genus JAHFDV01. Next base: position 653 of record JAHFDV010000398.1, on the reverse strand, counting down.
ATGACTCGCTGAACCGAATCGAGCTCGTGTTTCCACCGGGCGCGGTGGCCTCGCCGATTCCAGTGCAGATTACACCTTTCACTGCGCGTGATCAGCTCAACGCGCCACTTCCGCAGTCGACGCTCACGACGTTCGGTTACGACCTCTATCCCGACGGTCAGACATTCTCTGCGCCCGTACTCGTCCGCATCGCGAACTACATGAACGCGCCCACGACGTTCGCGATTCCATCTGCTTATTACGATCAGAATCTCGCCGAGTGGATTCAGGAAGGCGTCGCGAACTGGAACGCCAGCAAGTCTCGTTTCGAGTTCGAAACGACCCACTTTTCACCGCACGACACGAACCTCACGGGCGTTCTCATCGCGATCTCCGCACGTACTCGAGGAGAGAACGGCGATACCGTGTGCGGTGGCAGCACCATCGGACTCACGACGGGCACACTCGCGCAGCACCTCCCGTTGCCGACCTACAAGAATCGAGGCCGGGACTTGGGGTTCACCCTCAACTACTCGAGCGGCCTCGCGGGGTCGCGACGCGTGCGCTCCTCGACCAGCGGAACGTCGAACAGCAATCAGTCACAACCCTCACAGAACTATTACATCCCGGCCGGCAGCTCGTCGGTGACTTTGGAGTGCGCTCCTGAAGGATCA
>JAHFDV010000091.1:12885-15309 GCA_023248815.1 Myxococcales bacterium | reverse complement strand
CATTGCCAGCGAGAGCCGGATGTGGCGCGACCTCACGGTGATTGCGTTGACGCGCGGCCTCACCGAGGTGTTGAGCGTATTTCCGGTTTACCGCACCTATCTTCGTACGGGTGAGCCCGTGAGTGAACAGGATGAGCTGCAGATTCGGCACGCCCTCGACGACGCGCGGAGTCGGAATCCCCGAATGTCCTCCGCGGTCTTCGACTTTCTCGAGCAGATTCTCATGCTGCGCGGGCAAGGAAGTGTCGTCGAAAGTGAATCCCAAGCGCGTTTCGCACTGCGCTTCCAGCAGCTCACGGGACCAGTGATGGCAAAGAGCGTCGAAGACACCGCGTTCTATCGTTACGGTCGCTTCGTCGTACAAAACGAGGTTGGCGCAGCACCCGATCGTTTCGGAACCTCCCTCGAAGCCTTCCACTCCGCCAACACCGATCGCTTGCGCACTTGGCCGCTCTCGATGACCAATGTCGCCACGCACGACACGAAGCGCGGCGAAGACACGAGCGCACGCATCGCCGTCCTTTCCGAGATTCCAAACGTTTGGGACGCAGCGGTCCGGCGCTGGCACCGCGCAAACGAAGTGAATGGCTCGCCGAGTCGCGTCGATGAATACATCTTCTATCAGTCGCTCGTCGGCGCTTGGCCCTACGGTTGGGACGGTAAGACCGACCGCAGCGCCTTCGCAGACCGGCTCGAAGCATTCATGGCGAAGGCGACCAAGGAAGCGAAGATTCGCACCTCGTGGACGAGCCCCGATGAAGCGTACGACGCCACCGTAAAGAGCTTCGTGCGCGGGACCATCGAGAGCGATGACTTCATGCAAGATGCACGAAAGTTCATGAGTCTCGTCGACCGCGCGGGAGCGAGCAATGGGCTCGCGCAGGCGGTACTTCGCCTCGCCGTTCCTGGAATTCCGGACACGTACCAGGGCGCGGAGGTCTGGAACCAGAGTTTGGTCGATCCCGACAACCGCCGGCCCGTGGCATTCGAAAAGCAGTGGGCCGAGCTGCGCTTGCAGGCGTCACGCGCCGACAAGCTCGCGCTCGCACGCGAGCTCGTGAATCGCTATGAGGACGGCGGAATCAAGCTGTACGTGACGCAGGTGCTCCTCCAGGCACGACGCGCGCACCGAGAGCTCTTTTTGCGCGGCGACTACATCCCGATCGCAGGGCTCGACTCGATTGCGGCATTCGAGCGTTCCATCGGGACGGCGCGCCTTCTCATTTTTGCGCCGAGGCTCATTTTTCCGCGCACGGACGAGGGCCAACGCTTCGCGATCGGTGACGCGTGGAAGAATGAGCAGGTGCGCATTCCGCACGGGGGTAGCTACCGCAACCTCTTCACGGGAGCCGAGCTCGAGCTGCATCGCGACGTACCCCTCTCCAGAATCTTCGGAGACTTTCCGGTTGCAGCGCTCCTCTCGAGGGGCGCGAGTGAATCATGAACCAACCGCGCTCGATTCATGGCCCCCTCATCGAAGGAGGCGGCGTCACCTTTCGCCTTTTCGCTCCCGACCCAGTGCGCGTGGAGCTCGTTCTCTTCCACGCAGATGGCAGGGAGCGCGCGCGCATGCCGATGCGCAAAAATGGGAGCAACTGGACCGTCCACGAACGCGTCCCGCCGGGAGCCCTCTATGCCTTTTCACCGGATGGTCGTGGACCTTTCCCTGATCCGGCCTCGCGCCATCAACCTCGAGGAGTTCATGGTCCCTCCGCAGTCGTCGATCCTACGCGCTTCCGGTTCGTGCACGACGCTCCCGCCATCGACCCTCGACGCGTGGTCCTCTATGAGCTCCACGTGGGTGCCGTAACGCCGAAGGGAACGTTCGAATCCCTCGTCGAGCGACTCGACTACCTACGCGATCTTGGAGTCAACACCCTCGAGCTCATGCCGATCGCCGAATTCAACGGCACGCGTAACTGGGGCTACGACGGCGTTCTCTGGTTCGCACCTGCCCACAGTTACGGTTCACCGGAGGCGCTCGTTCGACTCATCGATGCGGCCCATGCGCGCGGCCTCGCGATTGTCCTCGATGTGGTGTTCAATCACTTCGGGCCCGCCGGGAATTATCTGCGTGAGTGGGGCAAAGGCTACTTCACGGATCGTCAAAAGACGCCATGGGGTGACGCAATCAACTATTCGCTCCCGGAAGTGCGCGCGCTCGCGCTCGAAGCGGCGACGTCTTGGATTCGCGACTACCGCTTCGACGGACTTCGCCTCGACGCGACGCACGCTATCTACGACGAGTCGAAGCCCCATCTCCTCGAAGAGGTTGCGCGCATGGCGCGTGAATCAGCGGGCGAGCGACGGGTCGCGATCTTCGCCGAGGACGAGCGGAACGAAGCGGCGCTCGCAAGATCGATGGGCGTCGATGCGATCTGGGCGGATGACTTTCACCACGAGGTGCGCCGAATCGTGGCGGGT
>JAHFDV010000091.1:0-12875 GCA_023248815.1 Myxococcales bacterium | reverse complement strand
ACGACGAAGCGTGGTTTGCCGATTTTCAAGGAGATCTGGACGAGCTCGTGCGCATTCTCGATCGTGGTTGGCTCTATGAAGGCCAACCCAAAAAGAACGGGACGCCACGCGGAACGAAAACGGATGGCCTCGATCCTTCGCGGTTCGTTCACTGCATCCAGAATCACGATCAAGTCGGCAATCGCGCGCTCGGCGACCGCCTTCACCACGTGGTCGACAGCGCGTCGTATCGCGCAGCCACGGCGCTTCTCCTCGCGTCTCCCTACGTGCCGCTGCTCTTCATGGGTCAAGAGTTCGGGGCAAGCACGCCTTTCACTTTCTTCACGCACCACGATGAAGAGCTCGGCAAGCTCGTGACGAAAGGGCGCCGCGAAGAGTTTGCGAACTTTCGCGCATTCTCGGACGAAGGCATGCGTGAGCACATCCCGGATCCGCAAGACGAAGCCTCCTTCGCTCGCTCGAGGCTCCACTGGGCCGAAGCAGAGCAGTCACCGGGCAGTGAGCTTCTCGCCCTTCATCGTCGCCTGCTCTCCTTGCGCAATGATCCGGCAATGCGCGGCTCCCATTGCGTGGCGCGCGTCGCGGAGTGTCTCGTCGCCATCCGGCGGGAGCACGAAGGTCGCGCGCTCGTCTATGTCGTCGGGCTGCGTGAGGGCGGCACGCTCGATCTCGATGCGTCTCCCCTCACCCGCGGCGTCTCCGTGGTGGAGCTCGATACGGAAGGCTCGGCGCGCCTAGAAGGTCGGCGACTCACACTTGCCGGTCCAGGCGCCGTCGTATTGCGTTAGTCCTCGCGATCGTCGCCGCTCGAGGCGAACACGGGCTCGGGGAACTCATCGCATGAAAAAGCCCCCCGAGCTTTCGCGCGAGAGGCTTTTCGAGAACGCACGCTTGGGCGTGCGGGACTAGCGCAAACGATTACTCGTTCGTCTCGGTCGAATCATCGTCGTCGTCATCATCGTCATCGTCGTCGACGTCAGCGTTGACCTCGGCGAGCGACGGAAGCGACGGTGCGGACGGAAGCGAACGGCCTTCTTTTTCGGCCTGTTGACGCGCCTTTTCGGCAGCGATGCGCGATGCGGCGACCTTCTGGAGCACCGTCTGCTTCGGCGCGAGGAGAAGGTTCATCTGCTTTCCTTCCATCGACGCGTTCGACTCGAGGTTCGCGATGTCGTCCGTCTTCGAGATGAAGATGAGGAGCTGTTCGCGTGCGCGCTCGGGGTGCGTGATTTCACGGCCGCGGAAACGGCAGGTGACCTTCACCTTGTGGCCCGCCTCGAGGAACTTTCGGACGTGCTTCAGCTTGGTTTCCATGTCGTGATCATCGGTCTTGGGGCGAACCTTGACCTCTTTGATGTCGACGACGGTCTGCTTGCGCTTGGCCTCGGCCTGACGCTTCTTTTCCTCGTACTTGTACTTTCCAAAGTCGAGGATCTTACAGACCGGGGGGTCTGTCTTCGGATTGATCTCGACGAGATCGAGCCCGCGTTCTTGCGCTGCCTTCAGCGCTTCGTGAGTTGCCATCACGCCAAGCATCGTGCCGTCTTCAGTAATCACACGCACTTCGGGAACCCGAATGCGATGATTGACGCGTACTTGGATACCTCCACCGCGCTGTTGATTGCGCGGATCGAAACGGGGACGACCCATAGTCATGTTGGAAACGTAAACCTCCGGAAAATGTGGCTGAAAGAGCGCGCGAACGCGCTCGAGGGGGCGGAATCATCGAGTAGAAATAGGGGTAGGTCAAGCGTGGCAAGCACGATTGTGAGGGTAAAACGCGGCCTTCCACCGACGCAAAACGCCACACATTGACCAGGTACCTATCGGTACCATATTTAAGCGGTGAGCAACTGGCGCTGCTCGGAAGATGGAGTACGTGATGGCCGAGGCACGGAACATGTTGGAAAAGCACGAGAAGACCGCGGTCGACCCAGTGCGTCACGTGCGCATTGCCATCGTGGGTAGCGGCTTCGCCGGGCTCGGGATGGCGATGCGCCTCAAGAAAGATGGCGTCGAAGACTTCGTTCTTTTCGAACGCGCCGATGGCTTGGGCGGCGTCTGGCGAGACAACTCGTATCCGAACTGCGCGTGCGACGTCGAATCGCACCTCTATTCTTTCTCGTTCGAACAGAACCCCAATTGGTCGCGCGCATTCTCTCCGCAGGGGGAGATCCTCGCGTACCTCCAAAAATGCGCGCGAGACTACGGGCTCGAACCGCATCTCCGTTTCCGCCATGACGTCCAAGAAGCTCGCTGGGACGGCGACGCGCGCCGTTGGCACATTCGAACGGCGGGCGGTAACTACACGGCCGACATCTTCATCGCCGCCGCTGGAGCCTTGAGCGATCCGAAGATGCCGCGCTTCGCCGGACTAGAGTCGTTCGAAGGCACGTCGTTTCACTCGGCGCGTTGGAACCACGACTGCAAGCTCCAAGGAAAGAACGTGGCCGTCATCGGTACGGGCGCCTCCGCCGTGCAGTTCATTCCCGCGCTGCAGAAGCAGGCCGCGCGGCTCAGCGTCTTTCAACGCACGGCGCCCTGGGTGATGCCGCGTCATGATCGCGCGTTTTCGGCGATCGAGCGCACGGCGTTTCGCTCTTTCGGTCTCGTCCAGCAGATGAAGCGAGGGGGCATCTATGCGTTTCGCGAGCTCCTCGCAACGAGCTTTCTCTATCCCAAGCTCTCGGGCGTGATGCAGGGAATGGCCGAGCGTTTCTTGAAGCGCGAAGTGAAAGATCCGGTGCTTCGCAAGAAGCTCACGCCGAACTACTCCATCGGCTGCAAACGCATCCTCCTCTCGGACGAATACTTGAACACGCTCACGCAATCGAACGTCGATGTCGTCACCGAGAACATCCGCGAGATCAGCGCGAAGGGGATCGTGACGGCCGACGGGAAAGAGCACGCGGCCGACGTGATCATTTTCGGGACGGGGTTCCAGGTTCAAGAGTTGCCGATGCTCGCGCTCATCTACGGCAAAAGAGGACGTTCGCTCCGCGAGACCTGGCAACACACGATGACCGCGCACCTGGGAACGACCGTCGTCGACTTTCCGAATTTCTTCATTCTCCAAGGACCGAACACGGGTCTCGGGCACACGTCCGTCATCACGATGATCGAGAGCCAATTCACCTACGTGCTCGATGCGTTGCATCACATGCGGGATCGGGAGCTCGCCGTCTTCGAGCCGCGGCAAGAGGCGCAAGACGCCTTCGTTGCCGAGGTGGACGCAAAAATGAAGAAGACCGTCTGGACGAACGGCGGTTGCGAAAGCTGGTATTTCGATCGCAGTGGTCGCATCTCGACGTTGTGGCCTGGCTTCACGTTTACTTTTCGCAAACGCCTCGAACGGTTTCGACCGGAGGAATACAGACTCAGCGCTGGGGGAGCACGATGAAGGAGTTCAGAGGAAAAGTCGCGGCGATCACGGGTGCCGGCTCCGGTATCGGACGCGCGCTCGCACTGCATTTCGCCAAGGAAGGCACGGCGCTGGCCCTCGCCGACGTGGACGAACGGGGTCTCGAAGAGACGCGATCGCAGCTGATTGAACACGGCGTGAAAGTGACGACGAAGCGTGTCGACGTTTCCGATCGCACTTCGGTTTATGCCTTCGCAGACGACGTCGTCCGCGATCACGGCACGTGTCATCTCGTCTTCAACAACGCCGGCATCTCGTACGCGGGAACGGTCGAGGGGACGGACTACCCGGATTTCGAACGCGTAATGGGCGTCAACTTTTGGGGCGTCGTCTACGGGACGAAAGCGTTCATGCCGATTCTTCGCGCTTCCGGCGAAGGACACGTCGTCAACATCTCGAGCCTGTTCGGACTCCTCAGCTTTCCCGGACAGTGCGCATACAACGCCAGCAAGTTTGCGGTGCGTGGCTTCACGGAATGCTTGCGTGAAGAGCTCGACCTCACGCACGCCAACGTCAGCGCCACCGTCGTGCATCCAGGTGGCATCAAGACGAACATCGCGAAGAACAGCATCGCCGGTGAAAGCCTGCGCGATTTCGGGCTAGCGCCCGCCGACGCGATTGGAGAATTCGAGAAGCAGTTTCGTACGAGCGCGGAAGACGCCGCCAAGGTGATCGCCCGAGGTGTGCGGCGCAACGCGCGACGTGTCCTCATCGGTGCCGATGCGTACTTGAGCGAAGGCCTTCAGCGAATGGTTCCATCGGCCTATCAAGCCGTCTTGATCGCAGCGATGCGCCAGAGCATTGCCGCGCAAAAACGACGCGCGCTCCGCACCGGCATCGTGGGTAACCCATGAAACGAGCGGGGGAGTCTCGAAGCGCGCGCAAGCGCCCCGGTTCGCCGAAGCGCGCATCGAGTGCGGGAACGGCACCGAAGATCGTCGTTTCGTTTCGCGAGCGCCTCATCGATGGGTTCGTCGAAGCCGTCACGAAGCAGAGCTACGGCGAGACGAAGATCGCCGACATCGTGAGCGCCGCAAAAGTGTCGAAGCGCACCTTCTACGAACACTTCGTCGACAAGGAAGATTGCTTCCTCGCCGTCTACGAGCGTGAGGCCAGTGCCCTCCTCGACTCGATGCTCGCTGCCACCAACGCGCCAACGCACGCCGAGGACAAGCTCGACGCGGCACTCGGAGCGTACTTCGAGAAGTTGGCGGAGAATCCTGCACTGACGCGGACGTGTCTTCTCGAGATCCAGTCGGCGGGCAAACGTGGCCTCGCGCTGCGGCGGCGCATCCTGTCGGAATTTGCGACGGCCCTCACGGTATTCGTCGAGCTCGTTCGATCGGAGCAGCCCGAGCTCGGGGTCCTCTCGCATGAAATGGCCTTCGCGGTCGTGGGCGGCATCAACGAGCTCGTGCTTCTCGGTGTGGATGGGGACGCGCCACTCGACGCAGACCTATTGCGACGAACCGCTTTTGCTCTTCTGCGCTCGGTGCTCCGAGAAAGCGGGCGTGCCGCCGCTTCTCAGCTCGCGTCGTCGCGAAAGCGTACGAAGTAGTGTTCGTCGCGTAAAACCTCGAATCGCGTGACCGCTTTGCGGAGCGTCGCTTCGAGCACGAAGCCGTTCTTCTCGAGCACGCGAATCGATGCGAAGTTTTCGCTGAAGACACGCGCCTGCAGGCGCACCATCTCGGGGTATGCGAGAAATGCGTGCGCCGTCATCGCCGCAACGACGCGCGTCGCGATGCCCCTCCCGAAAAAGGGACGACCGATCCAATAGCCGATCTCCACCGTGCGCTCGTGGACGTCGTCGAGCACGTCGAGTCCGGCGGAACCAATGACCTCGCCATCTTGGACGACCGCGAAAACATCGGTGTCCGGCGCCGTCGCGAAGTGATCGATGAAGAAGAGCGCGTCTTCGTAACGATACGGATGCGGAATGCGCGCGCTGAGATTCTTCGCGACCTCGACGTCGTTCACGTACTTCGCCACCAAAGGCGCGTCCTCCGTCTCGAAACGCCGCAAGACGAGACCGAGCGCGAGATCGATCTCTCGCTCGCCCGCCTTCATCGCTTCGGCTCGTTCGGCGCGACGACACCTTCCCACGTGAGCGACACACCGCTGCAGCGCGGATGCCCTTTGTCGACGATGCAGTCGAGCGCCCCCTTCGCGGGATGCTCCGCAACGAGTCCCGTGCCCGACACGGCGGCGAAAAAAGCGAAGCGGACGCCGTTGCCTTGCGGCGCATGAAACACATCGCCGACGAGACGCGATCGCGTGAGGCAGCCGCCTTGGCGAAGCTTGTCGCAATTGACCGCGATTGGATCGGCCGTGACGTACCAACCTTGCGGGATTCGCAATGCGAGGTGCGGAACGTCGTCGTCGCATTGCGCGACCACCGCGTCGATGAGCTGGGGCAGCGTGTCGGCAGTCGACGCGAGCACCATTCCGGGAGACGAGCAGTTGCCGATCGTGCGTTCGCCATTGGTAAAATGGATGGCGCTCACATCGGAGAAGGGCCCGAAGACGATGCTGCGCTTTTCGTCGATCGCAACGTCGTTCACGGCGACGGGAGGAAGGACCATCGTCGGAGCTCGGCGATTCGTCTTCGTCGATGTCGGCGGTGCGTACACTGGCAATGCGCCGTACCCAATCACGCGCAAGTCCGTGACGGCGATCTGCGAAGAAGGCGCACCGGATGAATCGGTCGCGCCCACGACATCGATGCGAAGCGTGCCGCCGGGTTTCTGGATTGCGATTGCAACGGGTTCGCCACTTTTCGAAGTGACATCGAACTCTCCGAGCGACGCATCATCCATCGAGACGCGAACGTGCAGCCGATTCGCGCTCTGCTGTTTCTTCGATTCGTGGAGTGCGATCGACAAGCGCTCGAGATAGCGCTCCTTCGGAACCTTCACGCGTATCCATGCGCCCACGGACTCGCCGCGCTTGCTCTTCCACGCCGTATCGAAAGAGCCGTCGACGAGATACGCGGGAACGTTCGGTGAGTCTTCTTCGGTAGACGACACCGAGACGCTCGCTCCTTCGAGATAGAGGAGATCGACCGACGGTTGCGCTTGCCAACGAAAAGCGGCGGGGCGCTCACGTTGACGAAGATGCAGAACCGGCTCTTTGTCGCTGTTTCCTCCGCACCCCGAGGCTGCGGGCGCGCACAATGACAGCGCGACTGCGATGAGAGCCGAGGACGGCGATCGACGCACGGCGAGTGGGCGGCAGCGATTCATCTTCGGCGATCCTAACGCCAACACCCACAAAAGCGAAAACGCCCGCGGCTCGAAAGTCGCGGGCGCATCAACGAGAGAAACGGAAGATTACTTGCCGCCGTCCGTGTGGCCGAGCATCTCGTACTTGCCGCCGTCCGTGTGGCCGAGCATTTCGAACTTGCCGCCGTCCGTGTGGCCGAGTTCGATCTTGCCGCCGTCCGTGTGGCCGAGCTCGATCTTGCCGCCGTCCGTGTGACCGAGCTCGACCTTGCCGCCGTCCGTGTGGCCGAGTTCGACCTTGCCGCCGTCCGTGTGGCCGAGTTCGACCTTGCCGCCGTCCGTGTGGCCAAGCTCTTCGACCTTGCCGCCGTCCGTGTGACCGAGTTCAACCGTCTCTTCTTGTCCGAGGCTCGTCACCGCCGAACCCGCGTTTGCCTTACCGTAGGCGAAAACCGAGACAGCGAGCGCGCCCACGAAGAACGAGAATTTTTTTGCGTTCATGAGTTTCTTCTTTCTTTTCAACGGCCTCCCAAGCGAGGCGCTACCGTTGGACGCGGAGTCTTACGTTTTATTCAGGATCGAGTCAAACACGCGTCAGAAAAAATGAAGCGTCCGCGAATCGAAGATCCGCGAACGCTTTCGTACTGCTTTTAGGAGTTATTTCGCAGCGTCATCTCACCTCACGCAAGTGAATGGACGAACAGACCACAAAATAGTTCCGCTCTCGTTGTGACGAAAACTGCGTCACGCGGGGCATCGGAAGCCAGCGATTGGAAAGTTACACACGTGAGCGTCGAGACGGCTCGCGCATGAGCTTCCTCACTTCTTCGCCTTCTTCTCCTTCTTCTTGTCCTGCTTCTCTTTGGTGGTGAGCTTCGGTTTGTTCGTGCTCTTGTTGGGACGTTCTTGACCTTTTGCCATGAGAGACTCCTTTGAAAAGACTGCGCGCAAATAGTCCCGCGTGTTCCTCCGCGTTACAAGTATTTCGAGCGTCGACCGTTCATTAATCCTGCGGGCGAGGCGCCTCGGAATGGGCGCACTTGGTTCCGCCTGGCTCGTCGCGTGCGGCGCCGTTACACTCCATGACCATGTCGAAGCCTTCCTTGTCGATGCTCACTTCGTTCTTGAGCTCTGCTCTCCTGATTGTGTCAGCTGCCTGTTCGGATGATGAGGCCGCGGCCCCGAACGGAGGCAAAGAGGACGCGGGGAACGAAGAAGGTGACGGCAGCACGAGCGGTGATCGCGATGGCGGCGATGACCTCGATGGATCGAGCGACAAAGACGCGAACAGCGACGCTCTCGTCCAGTCTGACGCGAGTGCTTGCGTCTTCGCGCCGCCGCTTCTCGATGGAGGAGGTCCGTGCGGAACCATTCCGTTCGGAAAGCCGGCGGTTGCTTTCGTTAAGAAAGATTCTCCGGCGTACGATGGCGGCGTGCTCGCGCCGGGTATCTACGACGTCGTGGCGGCCGATCGCTCTTCGGCCATTCCCGGCTCGTGGCGTGAAACGATCGTCGTCGACGACACGGGGCACTACACGCGCGTTCGCGAGATCGATCAGACGGGCAAGGGCGGTGGCGGCGTTCGCTATTGGTCCGGCACCGTTTCGACCGCGAGCGACAAAGTGACGTTCGCGGCGAGCTGCCAGGTATATGCCGATGGTGGAACGGGCGGAGCCGCCAATGATTCGTTCGACTACGGCACGGACGGCAAGCTCTGCGCGGGCGGCTCGTTCGACTACGGCGTTCTCGGAATCCGCGTAAAGCTCGTACGCCGATGAGCTCTTCAGCCAAACCCCCGCCCCGCTCCTCGAAAGCGCCTCCTTCTTCGAAGAATTCGAAGTCGAAGATTCCCGCGGCTGCGCCCAAGCGACGGGACACCGTCGAGGGCCGCGAGAAGACCGCGGAGGCGAAAGCCGCAACGTCGAAATCGAGCGATGCCGAGGCTTCACGTCCTTCGACCGAAGGGCCGAACAAGAAGAAGGGCGGAGCCGCGAGTCCTCCGCCCATTCCGGGAGCGAAGGCACGCGTGCCACCTCTACCGGCGACACCCAGCGGGGAGCTCCGCATTCGTGAGCGCGCCGCACCCGCACGAAAAAAGACGCTCGAAGTCGAGCTCGATTGGGTCGAGATCCGCGAGAAGACGCAGGACAAACGCCCCCCTCCCATTCCGCGCGAAGAGCCCGCGTCGAGCAAGAGTGCTCCCGCCTCGAACAAAGGCGGACCCTCGAGCAAGGCGCCGGACGACGCCTCGCAAAAGAGCGATCGCAATCTACCGAAGAAAAAGTAGATGGCGCGGGTTCGTTGGAGTCGCGAGGCCGCGGCACATCTCTCACGTGTCGATCCGACGATGGCTTCACTCGTGAAGCGATTCGGCCCGCCTGCGATCGACGTTCCTCAGCGCAGATCACCTTTCGAGGCCCTCGCGCGCGCAATCGCGCACCAGCAGTTGAATGGGCGGGCGGCCGAGACGATTTACAATCGCTACGCGATCGCGATGGGCGATCACACGGATCCAGGCGCCTTGCTTGGGCTCTCCGACGAGACATTGCGGGCCTGCGGATTCTCGCGCGCCAAGAGTCTCGCGCTGCGTGACCTCGCCGAAAAAGCGACCGCGGGTGTCGTGCCTGCGCGAGCCGTGCTGACGAAGCTCGACGACGAAGCGATCGTCGAACGACTCGTCGAGGTGCGTGGTGTCGGAAGGTGGACCGTCGAGATGCTGCTCATTTTTACGCTCGGCCGACCCGACGTGCTTCCCGTCGACGACTTCGGCGTGCAGAACGGATTTCGCATCGCGTATCACAAGCGCTCGCGACCGAAGCCCAAGGTACTGGCGACGTTCGGCAAACGCTGGGCGCCGTTCCGCAGCGCGGCTGCGCACTATCTCTGGAAAGCCGCCGACGACAAAACGGCGACGTGAGCTCGCTCTGATGACGCGCGCGATTCTCACGTTCGTTGCGTTCCTGGCGATTCAGTTCGTCGGGGCCAACGTCGTTCATGGGCGCGGGAAGCTCGCCGAGCTCGCGGTGTATGCCACGGCTTCGCTCGCGCTCGTCGTCGCAACGTTCGTCACGCGTGGCGTGCGACGCGCGATTGGACCTTGGACTCCGCGATTTGCACTCTTCGCCATTCCCATCGGAGTCGGCATCGGTGCGTTTGCAATCACGTATGCGCGGCTAGCAAAGCCGTTCGGGATCGAAATGAACACCGCCAATGATCTTCCGCTCGCGGTCGGGTTTCTCGCGTACGTCGTCGTCGCTCCCATCTCGGAAGAGCTATTTTTTCGCGGGTGGATTCAGCCCGTGATTGCCGAAGAGACGTCGCAATCCTTCGCGCGACTTGCGCCTGTCGTCACGGCGATCCTCTTCATGCTCGTCCACGAACCGGCTTCGTACGCGCCGTCTTTGCTCGTGGGGTTGGCGGCGGGACTTTTGCGTCGGCGCACGCACTCGGTGATTCCCGGGATCATCGTGCATGCGCTCTCGAACGCGCTCATCTTGTTTTACTTTCGCTAGCGCTTCTCGGTCGCGGTAGGCGATTCGCTCAGCCGCCCCACTGGATTCCGATGGAGAAGCGATACTGACGATGCACGAGCGGTGCGCCCTTGAGATGAGGCGCAACGACGACGACCTCGGCGGGATCGACGATGAGCTTCCAGTGTTGCCCGAGGTCGAGCGCTACCCCCAACAGCTTGATGCCTCCGTAAAGCCCCGTGGATCCGCTATCGGCGCCGTAGAGATCATAGAGGAGCGTCGAGGTGCCGAGATGGGCGGTCGTGCGAAGCGCAAAATGCCGCACGTCGATGGGGTAACTGAAGATGCCCGTCGCATAAATGTTGGCGACGCCCGAGCGCACCTTGCTCGTTTGCACGGCGATCCATGGATTCCATTCTCCATCGACTCCCACCGTCCAGCGATCCGAGAGCCGCAAGCGCAGTCCGAGAGAGCCCGCGAGCGCAGGGCGATCGATGGATCCGCCGAGGGTTGCAACGGCACCGAAGCGAACCCCTGCGCGATGATCTTCACGTGTCTCGGCGTGCTCGACGACGTTCGCCACGACACCAGCGTCGGTGTCCGCGCGAGCACTCCCTTCCGCGGTCGTATTTTCTTCGTCCGCGTGAGCGAGAGAGGTCGTCAAAAGAAGCGCGCCGAGGACCGCGGGAATCGCAACGCGGCGCTTGCGAAGAACGAGGGCTATAGCGAGGACCGCGGTGAGCATGGCTCCTGCGGACGTGGTCGAGGCGATGGGTGTCATCGTGAATGCACAGTTTCCTTCCTCCGCACGAAGCGCTCGTTCCGGAGCGTCGCACCAATTGTTTTGCGCGGTGCAGCCCGTTTCGATCCCGAGATATTGATCGAGAAGGGCGTCGATGCGCGTCGCACGCTCCGTCTCCGTGATGCCTTCCGCGAAGCCCGCTGCCAGTAGCGCGCGTGACGCCGCGATCGCCGTCGTCACCCGAAGATCCGTGGCCGGATCGGATCTGTCGCACTCGTCGAGTTTGGAGAGATGTTCGGGGCCGTCGCGCGTCTCGTCCCAACCGCCCGTCACGAAATCCACCCAATTCAACGAAGTGCGAACACTCTTTCCATCGAGCGATCGATAGCTGTGCGCGAACGAGTCTTGGAGCGTGTGGACCGCAACGCCGAGCATCACGGCGCGTTCGGGAAGAGACACGTCCACTTTTCCGCGCGTCTCGAGGGAGACCGGAAAGTCGATACGGCCCGTCTTCGTGGCGGCATTCAACGCCGTGTCGCGGATGAACTGTCGACACTTCGTGAGCGTCTTGTTCGTGCCATCGGGTTCGTCGTCGTCGGCCCCGCGCAGACAGTGCTCGTGCTGGCTGTTCGGATTTCCGTGGGTGCGCGCGATGTCGAAGAGGTCGAGCGGGTCGTGTCCCGAGAGATCGACATCGCGAACGCCGATGAGAAGCGCGATGGAATTTTCGTCCCCTAGATCCTCGTCGTAGTGAAATGGGAGGTCGTCGCGCAAGGCTTCGAGCGCGAGCGGCGCTTCGCGTACGTCTCGTTTCACTTCGCGCCAGGAGTCCATCGTGATGCGCTCGTGGCAGCCCTCCGAGATCACCGTCTCCAGCGAGAACGCGTGAGCGGACGCGGAGAAGGTGCACGCCGTGAATAGGGTGGCACCAAGGAAAATCCGATGACGAAGCGCTCGCCCGGCACACGCGTCGAGGGGAGCCGGAACCGAACGAAGGAACGAGATCATTTCACTGAGTAGGAGGGACGGAATGCGCTCGCGTCAAGGCCGCGCTCGTACGCAATTCCGTGATCCGCGAGAGAATGTTTCCGAGATCCATCTTCGTGTAGGGCTTGCGGATGAAGTCGCGCGCTCCCGCTTCGAGGAGTCGCTCGATGGCTCCATCTTTCGCAAACCCCGAACAGATGACGACATCGAGATCGGGATTGAGCGCGCGAATCCGCTTGAAGCATTCCGTCCCGTCCATGACCGGCATCGACATATCGAGCATTACGACGTCGATCTTGTCCTTGTTGGCGCGGAATACTTCGACGCCGTGTGCACCGTCGAACGCCATGATCACGTCGTAGCCGAGAGACTTGAGGATGCGTCCCGCAACCGAGCGAACGAGCGACTCGTCATCGATGATGAGAACGGTTCCCGTGCCACGCTTCGTCTTGCGCGGATCGGGCGCATCTTTGCGCATGTCGCCTTCGCGCGCGACGGGCAAGAGCAGAGTCAGGGTCGTGCCTTTGCCGACTTCCGTCGTACAGGTGACGCTCCCACCGTGACTCTTGGCGGTGCCGTAGACCATCGCGAGTCCGAGACCCGTGCCCTTACCGACTGCCTTCGTCGTGAAGAAGGGATCGAAGATTTGCTTCTTGATGTCTTCCGGAATGCCGGGGCCCGTGTCGGACACGTCGAGCTGCGCGTAGTCACCGGGCTCTACGCCATAGGTCGCCGCGGTATCCGCCGAGACTTCGACTTTGCGGGCACGCACGCGAATTTCGCCTTTGCCCTCCATCGCATCGGCCGCGTTCACGAAGAGATTGAGCAGCGCATGACCGAGCTCGGGCGCATCGCCGAGAATTCCGAGCTTCTCGTCGAGGTCGACCTCGATCTTGATTCCTTTGGGCATCGAGCGACCGACGAGGCGCACGACATCGTGCACGGCATCGGCAACATAGACCGGTTCGTGGCGCGACTTGCCCTTGCAGCTGAACCCGAGAAGGTTGCGTGTGAAGTCTGCGCCGCGTTGT
>JAHFDV010000397.1 GCA_023248815.1 Myxococcales bacterium | reverse complement strand
CCTGTTACGTCCAATCCGGTTTACGTTCTTGCCGCGACGCGAAACTCGACATGCGCTGCCCTCGCGAATGATCTGAAGTGCTGGGGAACGGACCAGATGGGAGAGAGCGGTGGACAGATAGCAGGAGCTAACATTCTCTCGCCCACGGAAAAGGTCGATTCCACCACGCTTGGTGACTCCTCAATTCCAGGACGTTCGAAAGTTTTTCAGATGGGGGGTGGCAGCAGTCACTACTGCGCTTGGTTCGCCGGCCGCCTAAAATGTTGGGGTGACAATTCCGGCGGACAACTCGGGCGTGGAACCCAGGATGGGCCTTTCCCACTTCCCGACGACACGAGCGGCGCAGTCATTTTTCCGACGGACAATCCGAGTTTCGCGGCGGTTGACGGAGATACTTTTTACGTCGCGGGTGGCCTTACACACACCTGTCTTCTCTACAGCGCGGGGAACGCGGCACAGCCAGCGTCCTTGGTCTGTTGGGGCTACAACGACAAAGGTCAGATCGGCGAAAACGGGACTGCCAAAAGCCTAACGCCACGGTCTATCGCTCTCCCAAGCACGAAGAAGGCGATCCAACTTGCGGCAGGGGCAGATGCGACGTGCCTCGTGTTCGACGACAAGACAGTTCGCTGTTTCGGCGGCAACGATAGTGGCGAGCTTGGCAACGGAAACGTAGGCTCGGGCGGACAAGCGCCCGTCACCGTCGCCGCCGACGTCATCGGTAGTGGTTTCGCGCGCGTTACGTTAAGCATGGGGTATCCGGCGTCGGGGACGTTTGCATGCGCCACCCATGAAGGTGGCTTGGCCGACTGTTGGGGAGCAAACAATCACGGCCAACTGGGGCGCAACTCGATCACCCCTGCCTCGTCGGGGACTCCGGTCCCGGTTTTTGGAGGTCACCAGTTCAAGAAAGTCGTCGCTGGAGGCGCGCATGCTTGCGGGATCGATCTGCTCGGAACTGTTCTTTGTTGGGGGAACAACGACAGCGGACAAGCGACTGGCACTCCGGGAGGTGACCAGTTGACGCCGACCGGAACCGGTCCGACGGACGCAGTTGATCTCGCGCTAGGCCAAAGCCATTCGTGCGCGATAACGAGTTCAAGGGCCGTTGTGTGTTGGGGAGCTAACGATCAAGGCCAACTCGGTCGAGGAACGACGAGCACTTCCGGTCAGCCTGGTCCCGTCACGCTCTAAGCGGTACCGCGCGTGGCGGCTCCGGAAAGTGACTCCCTCCCACGCGTCTTCCCTCCGGGTCCCGGAAGTAGATCGTAAATTCACTCTCCGCCTCGATCTCCACTCCCGCCACCACTAGCCGCGCACGAAACGCATCGCGCTCATTCTCCGCGATTGTAAACGCCACGAACTCGCGCGTCCCCGCGGCGACCTTCGGCTCGCTCGTGTCCCTCTTTTCGATCATCAGGATCGCGCCGCCACCCGCATCCAGCCAGACGTTCCCGTTCGTCTCGCGTAGCCTCGGAAATCCGAAAACGCGCTCATAAAACCGCGCAATTGCTTCGGGATCTTCGCAGCGGAACGCCAAGTGATGGATCACCGCAGGAAACTTACGGGAATTCAAGAATGTGGACAATTGTGCGCTCCATGCTAGATACCGCGCATGTTGGAAACACTGGCCGCTGTTCGTTCGAAACTGTCACTCGCTGACCTCTTCGGAAAACGAGATGACAAGGATGACGACGACGACAACGACGGTCCGTCGGCGCCCGCAGTCGTGACGTTCTTCTTCGGCAGCCCGAAGAGCAATGGTCCTGCGCTCGCTTAAGCTCGACGGACCTGCGCTCGCTTAAGCTCGACGGTCCTGCGCTCGCCTAAGTCTCTCGCACTCTTAGTGTGAGAACGAACGACGCTTCCTCAACGGGAGCGTCGTTTTTGCATTTAGGTCATTCGTTGGCGGCTTGCTTCGCGAGCGTGAGCCCTGGGAGCTCGAGGGATCGTGCGCGCGGCAAACGAATGGGTGAGCTGCGTTCGATCTCTTCTTCGTGAAGCTCGACATTGAGCGCGCGGAGCGTGCGCTTCGTGTCTTCGACGATCGCTGAGAGTCGCTTGTCGGCGATCGATATTTCGTGCGCGAGCTCGTCGGCGTTCTTGCGGATGTTGTCCGTGCACTTGCGCATCGTCGCGAGGCGTCCAATCTCGGTCGCGACGCGCTGCTCGATCTTTTCGAGTGCGCGCAAATCGCCATCGCCCTCTCGGCGCATGCGACGTCCCGCAAGGGCGAGCGCGCAGAAGAGCGCGGCGTTGAGCGCGGCGTCATCTGGCGTCCCGCTCCACGTGCAGAGGATGTTGTTTCCGTAGCGCGCAAACGATGGGAAATCGTTCGGAGCCAGATCGCGCGCCATCACGAAGAGGCCCGCTTGAGCGCCGCGATTTTCGCGCGCTTCGTCGAGCTCTTTCAACGCCTTTTTCACGCCGTAGCTTGCATCTCGTTTGGCCTCGACGACGAGGCTCGAACCGAAGAACGTGCTCTCTTCCGTGAAGCGCACGACGAGATCGCCCTTCTTGCAATGCGTGCGCAGGCCGACCGTGTTGCCCGTCTCTTCGGCGATGTGCGGACCACCAGCGACACTCCCTTTGACGACCGCGAAGACCGCATCTTCGAATTGCGCGCCGCCGCTGATCCCCAAAGCTTCGTGCGTGCGCCGCTCTTCGAGACGAGCGAGAGCCTCGCGGATCTCGGCGTCCATCTTCGTGCGCTCGAAAGACAGGGTGCGCATGGCCTCGCTTTGCGTGTCGGCGTGTGCCTTCAACGTCGAGAGAATGACGCCCTTCAAGATCGCGAGCGGCGAGTCCACGGCTTCGGGATTGAGTGCGGTGAGAAGGAGCTTTTGTGCGCCCTGCGTTTCGCGAACGAGCTTCGATAGGGGCGAGTTCTCGTTGTTGGTGTCGAGCGCCGCCGTTGCGAGCACGAGTTGCTTTTGCCGGTCGTTGTCGGCGCGTTCGAGATCGGTGCGGAGATGAGCAAGGAAGCGACTCACGGCACCGCCTTCGGTCGTCGGGTCGAGCGCGCGCGCCATTTCTTTGCGGTTGTCGGCGAGGGTCGTGTCGAGCGCGACTCTCATTTTTTGCACGAGCCCTTCGCGTGCTTCGGGGTCGAGCTCGCGGAAGAGCGGACTGCCTTCGCCCACTTTCTCGGCGAGCGTCTCTGCAAGCACGCTGTGGTTCGGCGCGACGTATTTCTCGAGAAGGCGCGCGAGAGGTCCCTGGTCTTCGACGAAGCGCGAAAGGCGACCGCTGATCTCGCCGTCGTTGGGATCGAAGTAACGCTTCAGCTGATGCACCATCCACTCTTCGTGGAGGCGGAGCTGGCCCTTCATCTTTTCTTCGAGCTCGTGTCCGAGTGCATGACCGACCTCGGAAAGGCGTGCTTCATCCGCTTCTTTTCGTGAGCGCATGATCGCGCGAAGCCCGATGCTCCAAGCTTCTTTGGCGAGTGCGCGTCGCTCTTCTTCGCTGAGATCGGCAAACGCGGCACAGACGTCTTCACGCGAATCGCGGATGGAAACGGCGACGGAATCGGCGAGCGCCTCGCACTGAACGGATACTTCGCGCATGCGGCAAACGATACCTTTGTTCAGGTAGGGGAGCCAGGAATGTTGGACGGATCAGCTCACCTCTGGAACGATTCGAAAGTGCGCCCGTTTCCCCTCGCTTTGATCCTCGCCGGTTGCTCCGGCTCTTCGGTCCGTCCCCATCCCGAAGAAGTGCCGATCGCGCAGTTTTCGGCGAGTCCCATCAGCCGCGAAGAGGCGCCCGTGAGCACGACGAGCGCGCCCGGCGATACGAAGAGCGACGCCAAAGGAGACGGCAAGGGGCCCATCGAGACGAACAAGTCCGAGCCGCCGCCGAAGAAAGCAGAAGGGCTCGACTCGCTCGAGGCGGCGTTCGGCGGGAAGTTCGGGACCGACGAAAAGAACGTCGGAAAAGTGAAGAGCACCGAACGCGCCGGCGACCGCACCGTGTTTCAAGCGATCGACAAGCGCCGCGACTTCGGAACCGTCGCGAGCCCCATCTTCAGCTTTTACAAAGAGAAGCTCGGTACGGTGGGAATCCGCGTGAAGACCGCGAAAGAGTGCAAGACGCTCCGCGCCGCGCTCGACAAAAAATTCGCTGCGCCTGCCGACGGCGCAAAAGGGAAGGGCAACGAATCCGCCGTGTGGAAAGGCGAGTCCGTCGGCGTGAGGCTCTCCGTCGATCCGAAGGGATGCTCCGGACTCTTCGTGCACAAGGATTTTTCGCGCGATCAGGACTGGGCCTCTCTCGAACCGTAAGAGACGCGCGCGGGAGCGGGAATAAACGTGCGAAGCGCGTGTTGTTCCAAACATGATCGGACGCGCTCCTCTCGCTTTAGGTCCCCTCGCCCTCGTATTTTTCGCCGGTTGCTCGTCACCCGCGGAAGCTTCTCAGCAGAAGGCGAATCCAACGCAACCAGCTAGCGCGGCTCTCCAGGGCAACGACGCCGCCAAGCTGAATACGCCGCCCGCGCCGTTCGCGACGCCGCCGATGCTGACGAGCATGCCGGACATCGCCGCGATCGCGGCTCGCGTGAAGCCCGCAGTCGTGAGCATCTTCGTCGAGCAAAGTGTCAGGCCCACTTCGGATCGCGTCTTTTCGTTTCCATTCGGTGGAGACGAAAGCGGTGGCGAAGGTGAAATGAAAAGGCGGGGCCAAGGCTCGGGGTTCATCGTCGATGCCGCGGGCCACGTCGTCACGAACGCGCACGTCGTGAGCGGTGCCGACCGCGTGATGGTGCGGCTTTCTGACGAGCGCGAGTTCAAGGCGAAGGTGAAAGGGCGCGACGAGAAGCTCGATCTCGCCGTGCTCGAGCTCGAAGGCGCAAAAGATCTCCCCGTCGCATCTCTCGGATCGAGCGACGAGCTTCGTGTCGGCGAGTACGTCGTCGCGGTCGGCAATCCGTTCGGTCTCGGGCATACGGTGACGATGGGAATCGTGAGCGCGAAGAGCCGCACGATTGGCGCTGGCCCGTACGACGACTTCATTCAAACGGACGCTTCGATCAATCCCGGCAACTCGGGAGGTCCGCTCTTCAATTTGCGCGGGCAAGTCGTCGGCATCAATGCGGCGATCAATCCGCAAGGCCAAGGGATCGGTTTCGCGATCCCCGCCGACGCACTTCGTGACGTCCTCCCGCAGCTGCTCGAGAAAGGCAGCGTCTCTCGCGGCAAGCTCGGCGCGGTGATTCAACCCGTCGATCGCGCGTTTGCAACGACTGCGGGACTCGATCGTCCGAAGGGCGCACGCGTTCACGAGCTCGAGCCGGGCGGGGCTGCGGCGCGCGCGGGAATTCATGCCGACGACGTCGTTCTCAAGGTCGATACGCAAGACGTCGATCACGCGCAGGACCTTCCGCGCCTCATTGCGCGTCACACGCCGGGCTCCAAAGTGCACCTCGAAGTGTGGCGCGGGGGCAACGCTCGCGGCCTCGACGTGACGCTCGACGAGCTCCGCGATGCATCGCCGCGCACGTCGCGGCGCTGAGCGAAAGCACACCTCGAATGTCGTGCGAGAAACTTTCTAGCGATATTCACACTGTGACGAAGTGCCACAGCGGAGAGATGCCGTTTTCGAGCGGAAACTCCTCATCCGGCGACGATTCGCGCAACCCGCCATCGATGCTGGTTGACGGCGTCGCCTCTCGTCCTTAATTTGGTTCGCCTCGCTGATTGGCCCTCGAGAAGAGGTTTTCATCGAGGAGGCAGCCAAACGGCATTGTGGGGAGAGGAAACGCATCGTGAATAAGACGCTACTCAAGAAGTTCAAGACTCAGCTCGAAGCAGCCCGTGACGAGATCCTACGGAAGGCGAAACATACGCTCGCCGAAGAGATGACAGTCGACGTGAGCGACCTT
>JAHFDV010000396.1 GCA_023248815.1 Myxococcales bacterium | reverse complement strand
ATGCGGGCTCCACGCCGGAAGCGTTCAAAGATCCCGAGCGCGGAAAAACCATCTCGATCACGCAGATGGCGCTCGGCGCGGACGTTCTCTTTCACGCTGCGGGCTCGACGGGCCATGGCGTCTTCGAAGCCGCGCACGACGCGAAGATCGCAGCCATTGGTGTCGACTCCGACCAATTCGACGAGATGCCGGATGTCATCGTGACGAGCATGGTGAAGCGTGTCGATGTCGCGCTCTTCGAAACGATCAGAGACGTGATCGAAGGGCGATTCGATGGCGGAATCCACGCCCTCGGCGTGAAAGAAGGCGGCGTCGACTACATCCACGAAGGACCGCATGCCGTGCACTTGTCGCCAGACATCCGCGCGAAGGTGGATTCCCTGAAGGCGGAGCTCGCATCGGGCGTACGCGTCGTCGCGCCCGAGTGAGCTATTTTTTCGCGGGGGCGGGCTCGCCTTCGAATCGGAACGTGCGGGGCGCCATCGCTTCGGCGAGAACGACGAGTACGGTCTCGTCGTAGCGCGCTCGTGGTGCGTTCGAAGTGCCGGCGCGTGCCGAGAGCCCCGTTCCCGGGCCACCACGGTAGAGAAGGACGGCGCGCGTTGCGCCTGCGCGTCGCAAGGCTTCGCCGAGGACGGCTGTTGCGCTCACTTGACCGTGCGCGAGAACGACGCGACCGCTCTCCGTGATTCCGAGCGCGCTTCGCGTCTGCTGAACCGAGCGTGTTTTCGAAGAGGGAACGATCTGTCCCTTGTCGACGAGGAGTGGAAGCTCGGCCGAGTCGACGAATCGCGCGTCGCTCTCTCCAGCGATCGCCAGGCTGCCCTTGTCGTCGATTCCGAGAAATCCGAGATCGCCATTTTTGCTTCTCGGGAAGAACTGCGCGCCGTCGATCTTGAGCTCACGCGAGCCCTTCTCTTTCTCACCGGAGACCTTTTCACCCGACGCCTTCTCAGAGGTGCCCGCACCGATCCCGAGCCCGAAGATTGCGAGCACGCGTTTTTGATCCGCGGAGGTGAGCTCGACGGGCGGATGATTCACGCCCTTCGGTGGCGTCTCGCGCGAGCCTCCGCGGAGGCGAAACCTCACACGCGCGGCGTCGATCGTCGTCAAGCGAACCGACTCACCGCCTTCGACGAACGTTCCCGAGAAGAGCGCAGGCACCGAAGAGGGCGTCGGCTGCTTTCCCGGATCGACCTCGAACCGAACACCTTCGGCCGGGGGCGGCGAGGGATCGCGCACGAGCACGTAGAAAAAATCCTTGAGTGCCGTCTCGAGGTAGCGCTCGGGCTGAATCTCCATGTCCGTCGAAAGCAATTCCGCGCGGTATTTCCGGCCTTTCAGCTCGTCGACGTCCGTGAACGAGAATCCCGTGTGATGCGGATTCATGTCGAGGTGCATCCCGTACGTGCAGCTCGCCATCTTCATCGCCTTTGCGAGCGTCGTCGCATTCACATCGTCACCCCAGACGTACATCAACGTTCCGTTGTCCGTGCGACAGAGCCCCGATCGCTCCGTTTGCATTCCTTCTCCCGGAAGCGTGAAACCCCATTGCGTGCGTTTCGTTGGATTCAGCTGCGTTCCGTCGATGAGGGGATCGAGGTTTTGACGGTACGAGACGACGGAGGCATCGGCGACGCCACGGATGTTCATGCCGCCTTTCAGATTGGCGCTCCAGCTTCCCATTCCCACGCGGCCGTCGTCGGTGACGATGATGCTCGCCGCCCCGGGTTGCGGAGGAAGGAGGACGCGTCGCTTCACCATCATGCCGTAGAATCCATGCTCGGTTTTGAATCCGCCGTTGAACGTGGCGGCGACGCGCTTCAATATTTTCGGATCGCGCGGGATGCGGCCCGAGCCAGGCGCGCCAACGAGTGGCTTCGGATCTTCGACGCCCGCTTCCATGTCGAGATCGAGCCTCTGCATGTCCATCGCGACGAGAAGCACCTTGGAATAGGGACGATCCGCGTCCGGCCGAACGAACGTCTGCACGAACATCGGGGGAGCGTCTGGCTCGCTCTTCTTCACCCATGTCGGCTTCGGCGCGACCCAAACACCTTCGCCGGGCTCTTTGGTTTTCCAGGGGCTCTCGATGGGCGCGGGCGGAAAAGACGCGCTGTCTTCGAAACCATTCGTATCGAGCATTGGCGCGATCGCCGAGATCGTCTCCGTCGGCTCCTTGAGCGTCTCGGCAGAGGCTCCAGAACCGAGTTGAAAGCGCACGCGTCGAGCCATGTCTCTCGCCGCGAACGTGCGCTCTTCCAGCCAAGCGATGGGACGCGGGCCGATCCAAGAAATGTTGCGCACCGTATCGACGCAAAAATGCACGAACAGCTTTTCGACGTGTGTCGCACGATCGGCGCGAAGCCCTGTCGTCGTTCCGCGAAGTTCACCGCGCTCGAGATCGTAGATCGCCTGCACTCGCTCGTGATGGCCAGAGACGGCGTCGCGAACGAGATCAATCGTCAGCGTGTCGTCTTCGAGCCGGAGGCCGGCGTCTTTCGCCGGGATCTCGAACGCGATGTCGGTACGCGCGAGACCGGAAGCCGACCCTGTCTCTTGAAGATTCGTGACGGCGCTCTTCAGTCGCTCGAGAAGCGAGAGCCCTTCAGCGTGGGGGTCCTCTTCCAAGAGCGTCACGAGCTGCTCTTGGCCGAATGCACGCGTCGCGTAGGCGATGCGCCGACCCTTCAAGACGAGTGCGTGCTCGTCACCGACTTGCGTGTTGGACAGGTCGTAGATCGAGCCGATCGAAATCGGATGGCCCTCGGGGGTCACACGAACACGAGTCCGAAAGACGTCGTGCGCACGAAGGCCGCTTTCGTCCGTCGTCTCTGCCAAGAAGTAGAGCGTGCGTCCGAAAAGCGAATCGCCGAGAGGTCCTTCACTCTCGGCCCAGTGGAAGCTCGGTGCTTCGACTCGAAAACCGCCCTGCTCCTCGAGCACCCGCGCGAGCTCGCTCACGGAAGGCTCTTTGGGAGGCGCGAGACCGATGGCACTCGCGATGGCAGCGGCGCTCACGAAGAGCACGACGCGGAGGCCACCATGAAACTTCATCGAGAAAAGGGCGTAATCGGGCGGGGATCAGAGGTCAAGAATGCGGAGGGCATGAGGCTCGGCGGGGAAAGAATCCTTGCGAATTCTGCGGACTGAGAGGGAAATAGCGGAGTGAAGAAGCCCGCTTCTACGAAACCGAAAAAAGCGCCCTCCAAGACCCGCGTCTCGTCAAAACAGGTCTCGCAGAAGAATGCCGGACCGGGGAAGGTCATTCCCGCCGAGGCGCCGATCTTGCCGTTCGAGACCTCCGCGGCGTGGAACAAGTGGCTGACGAAGAACTTCGCCTCGACGAACGGCGTGTGGATGAAGATCGCCAAAAAGGATACGGGCGTGCGCTCGATCTCTGCGGCGGAGGCGCTCGAGCTCGCGCTCATTTGGGGATGGATCGACGGGCAACGCAACGGGCTCGACGAGACCTATTTTTTACAGCGCTACACGCCACGTCGCGCGAACAGCATGTGGTCGCAAATCAATCGCGACAAAGCGCTGCAGCTCATCGCGGACAATAAGATGCAACCGTCTGGGCTTGCCGAAGTCGAGCGCGCCAAGAAGGACGGCCGCTGGGAGCGCGCCTATGCGCCGATACGCTCCAACACCGTTCCCGACGACCTTCGAGCAGCGCTCGACGAGAATCCACGTGCGAAAAAGTTTTTCGAATCGCTCGACTCACGCAATCGCTTTTCGATCGTGTTTCGTCTCGGCAACGTGAAGAAAGAAGCGACGCGTCTTCGCAAGCTCGGCGAATACGTCGCGATGCTCGAGAGGGGCGAGAAGCTCATCCCCTGAACGCGCGCGCGCCGACGACTCGGCAGGCTGCGAGCACGTCGTCCGAAAGGCGCGTGCCACGGAGCGCGCGCGCCATTCCGAGTCCGCCGACCATCAATGCGACGAGCGCGAGCGCCGCTTGCTTCCTGGGGAGCGCGCCACCCGTCGGGAGATGTTCTTCGAGGCCCGCCGCCATGTTCGAGATCTCTTCGGCAACGACGCCGCGATAGCACTCTGCCGTCGTTCCTACTTCACTCATGACGGACGGGAACGGGCATCCCTTTTCGTATTCGTCGCGATGCTTCGCCGACAAGTAGCGTTTCAAAACGAGCTCGATTCGCGCCTCTTCGGGCTTGTCGTCGACCTCGAAGAAGAGGCTCTCGCGAAGGCGCTCGGCGGTCGTCCGCAGAACGGCATCGACGAGAGCTTCCTTCGATCGAAAGTGGGCGTAGAAGCCACCGACGGTGAGACCGGCCCCCTTCATCACGTCGGCCACGCTAGCGCCACCGATGCCTTTTTCGCGCACGAGCCGTGCGGCCGATTCCAAGATGGACTCGTGCGTGCGCTCTTTCTGTTCGACCTTGGTCGTCATCGGCTCAGCTCCTCGATCAGCACGTCTTCGCTCAACGCAACCGCTCGATGATCGTTGCGATGCCTTGCCCGCCACCGATGCACATCGTGATGAGTGCGGTCGTCTTGTCACTTCGCTCGAGCTCGTCGAGTGCCGTGCCGAGGAGAATCGCGCCCGTTCCGCCGAGCGGATGGCCGAGCGCAATCGCGCCGCCGTTCACGTTCACACGATCGGGATCGATGCCGAGGCGTTCTGTCGTCTGGAGAACGACCGCCGCGAAGGCTTCGTTGATTTCCCAAAGATCGATGTCTTTGACGGACATCCCTGCGAGGCGAAGGGCTTTCTTGGACGCCGGCTCTGGTCCCGTGAGCATGATGATCGGCTCCGAGCCCACGGAGGCGGCACTGCGAATACGCGCTCGCGGCTTCAATCCGTGCTCTTTGACGTACTTCTCCGAAGCGAGAACCACCGCGCCGGCGCCGTCAGCCAAGCCGCTCGAATTACCTGCGGTATGCACATGACGGATCGCTTTTACCGATGGATAGGCTGCTAGTGCCACCGCGTCGTACGTTTCTCCGTTGGGACCGACCGGCATCGCGCCGAGCTTCAAGAATGCGGCATCGAGCTTCGCCAGCCCCTCGGCCGTCGTGTCGGCGCGGGGCGACTCGTCGCGCTCGAGAAGGATTTTCTTGGTCAGGGGGTCGATCACGGAGACGAGACTCTTGGCGAAGCGATTTTCTTCGATCGCGCGTGCGGCGTTCTTCTGCGAACGAAGGGCGACGGCATCCACCTGCTCGCGCGTGTACCCCTCGACGCTCGCGATGAGATCTGCGCTGATGCCTTGTGGCACTTGGAAGAAGCGCTCACGAAGCGCTTCATTGCCTCCGTCTTGGCCGCCGCCGTCTGCACCCATGGGCGCGCGCGACATGCTTTCGACGCCACCGGCGACGACGAGATCCATCGCGCCCGAAGCCACTCCCATCGCCGCGAAGTTCACGGCTTGAATGCCCGAGCCGCAGAAACGGTTGAGCGTCGTTGCCGGTACTTCGATTGGATAGCCCGCATGCAGGACGGCATTGCGTGCGAGGTTCGCGCCCTGTTCGTTGACCTGGGATACGCAGCCGACGATCACGTCGTCGATTGCCTGGGCCGTCACGGCGTTGCGGCGAACGAGCTCGCGCAGCACCGTCGCGAAAAGCTCCTGCGGGTGAACGTTCGAAAGCGCACCTTTGCCAGCTTTACCGCGACCGCGAGGCGTGCGAACGGCGTCGATGATGTAGCTCGTGTTCATGATCTCTCCCTTGGTATGATGTGTATAATATGATGCTCATCATGTGAAAGGTCAATGCCGGCAATTGACGAGCGATTTAGAAGAAATGCGTCGCTCGTCTATGCTTCCCAGCATGATCGAGCATCTCTCTTTTCGAACGCGCGGCCGCGGACTCCTCGACATCACGACCGAGGTGCGAAAGGCGCTCGCGGGGTGTGAAAAG
>JAHFDV010000395.1 GCA_023248815.1 Myxococcales bacterium | reverse complement strand
AACGATCCGGTGCGCGTGTGGGAGCGCCTGAGACAATCTCCCATGAATTTCGGAAACCGCGTTTCTGTCGCCTATTCTCGCACGAAAATGAGCGCCATCATGAGCGTACCGAATGCATTCGAGTCAACGTGAAGAGTGGGAGGTAGAAGTAGTGGACCCCCGAACGAAACGCATCAGCAACGCATTTGGACTCATCGGATCTCTCCTCGCCGCGCTCGCCTCGGGCTGCGCAGCGCACGCGCCGCCAAGGTCGGTCTCCGACTTGGAAGATCGCGAATCGGGAGTCGTCGCCGTTGCGACGTCGCACGATGAGAATTCACCGAGCGTCACGCTCTGCAGCGGCGCGCTCGTCGCACCGAATCTGATTCTCACTGCACGTCACTGCGTCTCGAAGGCGACGACGACGATGCCTTCGTGCGATGCCGATGGGCACACACACAACGGGCCGCACTTCGCGGAGGATGCCGACCCGTCCGCCATCTCCATCTACGTCGGCTCCAAAGTCCGCATGGACACGGACCAACCACGCGCTCACGCGATTCAAGTCCTTCATCCCGCCGGCCGCGTCCTTTGCGATGCAGACGTCGCGTATGTCGTTCTCGATCGTCCGCTCGAAGGTGTTCGCTCCTTGCCCGTGCGTCTCTCTTCGCCGGTCGAAACGGGAGACTACGTGCTCCCCGTCGGATTCGGTGGCGGGCTCGCGAACTTGATCGGCGAAAAGCACTCACGCGATCGCAGCCGCATCCTCGCAGTGGGGCCGACCTCGAACGCGGCGACCGGCGCCGTGCTCGGCCCACGTGAATTCGAAGTCGCGATCGCAACGTGTCGCGGTGACTCTGGCGGCCCAGCCATCGACGTGCGCACGGGCGAAGTCGTCGGCGTCATCTCGCGCGGCGGAAGCTGCACCGCGAGCGGCAATCATGTCTATACGCGCGTCGACTCATACAAGCGCCTAGCGACCGTTGCTTTCCGAACCTCGGAGCAGGTTCTCCGCACGCAAATCGCCAGCACCGAGTGGACTGAACGCTGACAATCGTCCCTCGAATCGAGGAGCCTCGACATCGCGAGCGAATGATATAGTTCGCCCGTGGTCGACCATCTGATTTCGGGGCATCGGGCTTATCAAAAAGGATACGCGCAGCGCGAGAAGGACTTCCTGCGTCGTCTCGCGGGTGAACAGCAAAATCCGAGCGCCGTCTTCATCGGTTGTTCGGACTCGCGCGTCATCCCTGAGCTACTCACAGCGACATCGCCGGGCGACCTCTTCGTCGTGCGGAACATTGCGAATGTCGTCACGTTGGGATCGGAGCTCGTGACGAGCGTGGGCGCTGCGTTGGAATACGCCGTCGGTTCGCTCAAAGTTCCGCACATCATCGTGTGTGGTCACTATGGCTGTGGTGGCGTGCAAGCCGCGCTCACGGGATACGACAATCTCGAAGAGGGAAGTGCGCTCCGTAAATGGCTGGGTGGCGTCGACGACGCGGTGAACGAGGTTCGCCAGAGTGGCGAAAAAGACGCCGACAAGCTCTGGCGTCGCGCCGTCGAAGCGAACGTGCTCCACCAGATGGAGCGCGTGCAGTCCTACGCCGCGGTTCGTGACGTCGAAGTCGAGCTCCATTCGTGGATCTTCGACATGTTCAACGGCCAGCTGTCGATCTACGACGAAGGTCTCGACGCGTTCGTCCCGGAAGCGCCGACGAGCACGAGCACGCTTCGGTAGGGGAGGCTCAGCCTTTTCTTTTCGGAAGGGCCAGCCCGAGCTCTTTCATCACTGCTTGCAGATCTTCCCAAGCTTCTCGCTTCGCGTTCGCTTGCTCGGAGCTCGGACGAAGCAGATACGACGGATGATACGTCGGCATGACGAGCGTCTTTCCGCGATAGAGCTTCCACTGCCCACGCATCTTGCTGATGCCGACCTTCGTCTCGAGCAGCGCCTGCACGGCCGTATTTCCTAGCGCGACGATGACTTGCGGCGCGACGTTGGCAAGTTGCTCGTGGAGATAAGGAAAGCAGGTTGCGGTCTCTTCGGCTGTCGGCTTTCGATTTTCGGGAGGTCTGCATTTGATGATGTTGCAGATGTAGACGTCCTTTTCGGGATCGAGCCCCATCGCGCCAATCATCTTGTCGAGGAGTTGACCTGCGCGACCCACGAACGGCAGCCCTTGCGCGTCCTCGTCGGCGCCGGGAGCTTCGCCGATGAAACAGAGGCGCGCGTTCGGATTGCCGCGCTCGAATACGGTGTTCGTTCGCGTAGCTGCCAAGCCGCATTTCGTGCACGAAGCGACTTCGGTGCGAATCACGTCGAGAGGACGCGCATTGCCAGAGTTCGCCTTGGCTTTCGACGGTCCTTTGGCGAAAGCATCGGCGATCGATACTGGACCTTCGTCTCTCGCACTCGGCTCGTTTGTGGCGACGGTGGCTTGCGTGGCCTCGCGCAACGCTGGCGGGCTCGTGACCTGCGCGGTCTTCGCAGGCGTCACGGTGAACTTGAGAGCAGTGCTGGGGGCTTGCTGAACGGGAGCAGTGGCGGCCGCCGTCGGCAAGGCCGCGACGACGTCACTCGAGAGAAGGTCCGCTCCTGGGAGGTGCGTCGACTCGCCGAAGGCTAGATCGCTCCACTCTTCGAGATGGAGACGTAGCGCGTGCGTGATCTCGCGGAGCTCGTCGTGCGGATCCTCTGCCATGTTCGCTCAGCGCTCGAAGTGAATGCGGAGGGACTTCTGCGCCGCCACTGGAGTGCCGTTTTGATCGAGGCCAGCGTTGTACGATTCGCGCAACGCGCAGGCGCGAGCCTCGCGCCCGAAACCGTGCTCTCCGCCTTCAACGACGACGATCTTCGAGGGTTTGCCGTTTGCCTCGATCGTAACCAGGATCGTTACAACCGCTTCGTCGATCTGATCGCTCTCGGCCTCCTGCGGCCAAGGACAATCCCAATTCTGCGAACCATTGCGCGATGGCGGGCGCGAGAGATCTTTCGCCGGTGCGTTCACGGAACCCGTACCACCGGGCACTCCAGTCGGTGAGGTGGCGACGTTGCGGACGGCCTTTTCGCTCGTTCCATTTGCGCGCGTCTCGCCGCCCGCATAGGCGTTTGCGTTTCCCGTCACCATCGCGTTCGTGAGATCGAGCGGCTCTTCCGGGTTCGGATCTTGCGCGATGATCTTCGCAGCTTCAGCAGCGGCAGGAGGTGGCGGCGGCGTGTCGTCTTTTTTGAGCTCCGGTGGCTTCTCGGGCTTCAGCTCTTCTTTCGGTAGCTCTTCTTCGGGCGGCGGAAGCGGTTTGATCTCCTCGACGTTGTATTGCTGGTCGAGGAGCAACTCGGCGATCTTGCCGCGAAGGTCCTCGGCCCAATGAAACATATCCAGCGTCACGCTGACGGCGCTGGCCGTTGCCGTTCCGTGCAAGAGCAACGCAGCAAAACCCGCGACGGCTGCGACGCGACGCTCCGTGCCGATGGCGAAGACGCGCGAAAAGGGATCCTTCACGCTCTTGCGTCGATCTCGAAGACCCAAAAAATTCTTGGTCGCGCGACGCATTCCGGGCACCTTCGAATCTTAGATCACTTGCGCGGTGCGGCCGAACCACTCGGCGCAACGACGAATCCAACCTTGGAAACCTGGGCTTGGCGAAGGATGTCGAGCACGTGCATCACACGCCCGTGGTTCACTTCCTTGTCGGCGCGGATGGCGGCGCGGATCTCTGGATTCTTCGTGCGTGCCTCTTTGGCGAGGCTGAGAATCGCGTCGTCGTTCGTCACGGGCTTCGAGTCCACCGTGGTCGAGCCGTCGACGGCGAGTGTCACCGAGAAGACGGTCTGCTGGAGATCCGTGCCCGTCGCGGCCTTGGGGAGGTCGACTGCCATCGCGTTGGGAGAAGCGATGATGCGCGCCGTCACCATGAAGATGATGAGGAGCACGAGCATGATGTCGACGAGCGGGGTGACGTTGATCCCCGAGATCGCCTCGTCACTGCTATCGCCGCCGGTGCTACCGCCAGCCATGGCTCAGAGTCCCTTCGCTGCGGCTTCGACGACGCTGGCGGGATCGCCGCGACCATCGGCTTTGAGGTGTGCGAGAAGAATGTGA
This sequence comes from Myxococcales bacterium, assembly GCA_023248815.1. Classification (GTDB taxonomy): domain Bacteria; phylum Myxococcota_A; class Polyangia; order Polyangiales; family Polyangiaceae; genus JAHFDV01. The sequence continues at coordinate 1,828 of JAHFDV010000395.1, read as the reverse complement.
CCGAGCGCGTCCGTGTTGCTGATGGTCGTCTTCACGACGCGTTGGAACGCGTTGAAGGCGGCGACCGCGGGGATCGCGACGAGTAGGCCAACGGCGGTTGCAACGAGCGCTTCGGCGATGTTCGTCATGACGGCCTGAGGAGCGATCTGCGCTGCGACGGCTGCGCCGGTGCCCGCGCCCTTCTCTTTGCCGAGCGCGTCGAAGGCGCCGAGAATACCGATGACGGTTCCGAGAAGTCCGACGAAGGGCGCGTTGTTGCCGACGGTTCCGAGGAACGCGAGGCGACGCTCGAGCTTCAAGCGCTGGAGCGCGCTCGCACCGAGCATGGCTTCTTCTGCCGCGTCCACGCCGTCTTCGGCTTCGACGATGCCGGCCACGACGACGGCTGCTTCGGCGCTGGGCGAGGCCTCGAGACGCTTCTTGGCGCCGTCGAGATCGTTCGCGCGAAGGAGCGTACCGAGATCCTTCATGAGCTTCGCGATGTCGTCACGAACGCTCCAGTAGAGCCACGCGCGCTCGAGCATGATTGCGAGCGAGACGACGCTGAGCACGAGCATCAGCCAGAGCACCCAGCCGGCGCCTGCACCAATCATCGCGTTCTTGAATTTTTCCGTAATATCCATTTTCTTCGATCCTAAGAGGCTGAAACGGCGTCGGAAGGGAGCTCTACGTCTTCGTCCTTTTCACGACGTCCGAGATCGAGAAAAGATCCGAGAACTGTCGTGGCGTAGGCCCCTTTCGGTAGCACAAATCGAAGACGAAGGTGCGGAGGGTTACCGGAATTTTCACCCTCCCATTGTGATTGCATCTCAGTTGCAAAAAAACGGAGCGTGCGTCTCGCTCCCTCGCCGTAGTCCGCAGCCTTTGCAAACGGGAAGCCATCGCCGAGTATTCCCGCCTGAATGCGTTCTTCGAGCTCGAGCGGCTTTCCTCGCGGCTTCGGCATCTTGGGTCCGAACATTGGACCCGTGGGCGAAATCTCTGCGCGTGCGGCTCGAGCGTTGTCCGTCGCTTCATCTTCCGAAACGAAGAGTCCGCCCGAGTCCTCTTTGCGTGCAACGTCCCCTTCGAGGACCTGATTCCATGTTCCGTCTTCTTCACGCGCGCGGAGAACGCCGTTGAAGATCTCGGATTGCAGGGCCGAGACGAGGAGCTTTCGTTCGCGCTGGTCACGCGGTGCTCTCCCGTCTTCGCCTTTCAGCCACCGCAGTGCTCGCGCGACGTTGCCGCCGCCGTGACCGAATCGTTGCTCGCCGTAGTAGTTGGGGATCCCGTGCTCGCGAATGCGTGCGATCGCCGCGTCGATGGCGGCTTCGTGTGCGATGTCGATGTCGCGAACGACGATGTCGAAGCGGTTTCCTTTCAGGTGACCCGTCCGCAGTTTGTTGCCGTGGAGCTCCGCCGAAAGAATCGTCACGTCCTCGAGCTGAGTTTCGAGAGCGCGCTCTTTGCCGACCTTGCCCGGCACGGAGATCGTCTGCTCGGTGACGGCGATCTTGTCCTTCATTCCCGCAACGCCGATGTCGCGTGCTGCTACGCCCCAAAGCTTCGCGAGATCGCGAACGACGTCGAACGTGTTCTTGTTGCGTTTGCGAAAGCGAACGTAGAGGTGATCGCCCGTGCCCGATGGCTCGTAGAGCGGAATTTCCTCGACGACGAAATCTTCGGGCTGAACGCGGATGAGGCCGTGGGCTAGCACGGCACTTCTTATCATCTGCCAAGAGCCCGCGCACTACCGCACTCGACCTCGCGCCCTTCGCGTTCGGCAGGTGCGCCGCACTATCTGGCCGAGGCGCCGCCGAACTGAATGCCTGCGATGCGATTGATC
>JAHFDV010000394.1 GCA_023248815.1 Myxococcales bacterium | reverse complement strand
TGACCCAAGAAAATGCAGAGCTAGAGACCGAGTTGAAGGCGTTGATCGTCGAAGCCCTTCAACTCGACAACGTCTCGCCGGATTCCATCGTGACCGAAGACCCGCTCTTCGGTGAAGGGCTAGGGCTCGACAGCATCGACGCGCTCGAGCTCGCAAGCGCCGTCGAGAAAGCGTTCACCGTGAAGTTCACGCGAGCGATCAACACGAAGGCCGTGTTCCATTCGGTGCAGTCGCTCGCGGCGTACATCGCAGAGCAACGTGCAGCCGGGGGTACCGTTCCGAAGACGGCGGGTGCCCAGTGAGCGCTCCTTCCGAGACGATGTCGCGCGATCAAATCTTCGAGCGCATCCGTGACAACATGGTCGAGCTCTTCGAAGTAGATCCCGCCAAGGTCTCGCTTTCGACGACCCTCATCGAAGAGCTCGGGCTCGACAGCATCGACGCGATCGATCTCGCGGCGCGTCTCGAGGACATGACGGGCAAGCGCCTCACGGAATCGAGCATTCGAAAGCTCCGCACCGTGAGCGACGTCGTCGACACCATCCACGCGCTCCTCACCGAAGAGCCAAAGCCGGAGACCGAACCTTCCGCCGAGAAGTCGAGCGCATGAACCGCGCGCGACGATTCGCCGTGCTCTTCATCGGAGCCGCCGTCGCCGCAGGAACACCTTCGGTGATCGCGCCGATTTCCCTCGCGCAAGCGGGAGAGACCGCAAAGGTCGACGCCTCGGCAAAGGTGACTGAAATCTTCGCCCTGCTCTCGAAGAGCCCGGGGCTTTTTGCTCGCTTCTCCGAGCAGCGAAAAATCGCGCTCCTCGTCAGTCCGTTGAAGAGCGAAGGCACAGTGCACTTCGACCGCAAAAAGGGTCTCGCACGCCACACGACGGCGCCGAAAAAGCAGAGCCTTCTCCTCGCGGGCAGTGAGCTCACGTTTTGGGACGGAGTGAAGACCGAACACGTTCGCCTCGACGGATCGCCCGCACTTCGTGCCTTCGCCGAAGGCTTCTCGATGCTTCTTTCGGCTGATCGCGCGGGCCTCGAGAAGAGCTTCGAGTTCGAGCTCGTGGGCAACCCGAAAGAAGACTGGACGCTCACGCTCGCGCCGAAGTCCGCCGAGCTGAAGAACATCGTGAAAGCGATCGTCGTGAAGGGGCGTGGCGAAGTGTTCACGTCGGTCGACGTTCAAGAGAAGAACGGCGACAACACGCTGACGACGTTCTCCAATGTCGACGTGCGTCACGCTTATAGCGAAGAAGAAGCGCTGAAAACGTTCCGTGTCCCGCCGATCTGAGCCGGCGATCTCGTGAAAAAGCCGTCCGCACCGCGCCTCGCGAGCATCATCCTCTTCTCTCTCCTCGCGCTTGCATGGGCGATTACATTGCCGCGCCTTCGCCTCGACATGTCGATGGCGAGCTTCATCCCTCAAGGGAGCGATCGCAATCTCGCAGAGCTCGTGCGCACGATCGCCGAAGGGGAGCTCGGCAACGCGACGGTCATCGACCTCAGCGGACCGAAAGATGCCGAGCTTCGTGACGCCGCCAAAAGTCTCGCCTCGCGCCTTCGCGCGCTTCCCACGACGGAAAGCGTTCGCAGCGGTCTCGAGGACGCCGATCCCGAATCGATCTTGCATTCGCTCTCCCCGACGACGCTCCTCGACGCTTCGGAATGGCAAGAAGATCGCATGCGCGCACGCGTCGCAGCCGTCAAAGACGAACTGACGGGACCCTTTGGCCCTCTCGTTGCACGCGTACTACCGCGCGATCCGCTCGGCGGCTCCGTCGACGCCCTGCGCATGCTTTCTTCCCTCCAAGGAAAAGCGCTTCGCTCCGAGGACGGAATTTTGCTCGGCGAAAACGGCGAGCACGCGTTCCTCTTCTTGAGCGCCAAGGGCAACGCGTTCGACGCCGACGCCCAGCGCGGAGTTCTTGCATCTCTCGATCACGCCTTCCTCGAAACGAGAGGTACGAGCTCGCTCCGCATGGAGCTCTCCGGTGCTTCGCGGTTCACGGTGCGGTCCGAAGCTGCGATTCGTGGCGACATCAATCGCATCAGCACCATTTCGACGCTGGGCATCATCTTGCTCTTCGTCGTCTTTTTTCGCTCGCTGCGAATGCTCCTTCTCGCGTTCGTGCCTCTTTTCACGGGCGTGATGCTCGGCACGCTCGGCTGCCATCTCGTCTTCAAAGAGATCCACGGGCTCACGTTGGCCTTCGGTACCTCCCTCCTCGGCGTCGGCATCGACTACGCGGAGCACTACTACGCGCATTACGCGCTCACGCCGGAGCGCGGACCCGATCGCGTGATGCGCGACGTTTGGCCCGGTCTGCTTCTCGGCGCCATCACGACCATCGCGGGTCTCGGGGGTATCGGCTGGGCAGACTTCCCCTGTGCCGATCAGATGGCGCTCTTCTCTTGCTTGGCGATTCTCGGCGCGCTCCTCGCCACGCGCTTCTTCGTTCCGCCGTGGATGCCGCTCGACTACGCGCGCCCGAAGTTTCCTTCGATGCTGCTCGCCCGCGCGACCAAGATCGTCGCGCGCCTCCAGGGAAAAGCGCGCAGACCCTTGGCCTTCGCTCTTCTCGCCGCGAGTCTTCTCGGCGTCACGGCGTTCGGTCTCTCCCGGCTGCGCTTTTCGGACGACGTGTCGGCGCTCATCGCACTCGACCCAGATCTCGTGAGTGAAGATGCGCGCGTCCAAAGCAGGCTCTCTTCGAACGACGCTGGGCGCTTTGCCGTCATCGTGGCAGATGACGAAGAGACGGCTCTCCGCTCACTCGCAGAGGCCCATACCGAGCTCACCTCTGCGCAGACCCGAGGGGCGCTCGATCACTTCATGCCACTCGGAGCCTTTCTGAAGTCGGCGGCGGCGCAGCAGGCGAGTCTCGATGCGGCGCGCGCCAACACTGGCGTGCTCGAGCGCGTGCTCGCCGAAGAGGGATTCCGGGTCGAGGCATTTTCGGGCTTCTTTTCGAGCCTCTCGGACGCGAAACCGAAGAAATTATCCGAGCTCCTAGCCCCGGCCATGTTGGCGCCATTTCGCGCGCTCTCACCCAAGCTCGGATCGCGCCAAGCGTTCGTCCTCCCGCTCGGGGGCGTGAACTCCGTCGAAGAATTGCGAAAGCTCGTCCCTCACGCAAACATCGTCGACGAACGCGCGCTCCTCGAAGACAGCTATCGGCACGTCCGAAAGCGCGTGCTCGAGCTCGTCGCCATGGGCCTCGTATTCGTCTTGGCGATCTTGTTCTTCCGCTATCGACTCTCACGCAAAGCGCCGATGGCGTTCGTGCCGGCGATTCTCTCTGCCGCCGCGACCTTTGCGATGCTCGGGCTCTTGGGAATTCCCGCAAACTTCCTGCACGTCGTCGGCATCGTCCTCGTTCTCTCGATGGGCGTCGACTACGGCATCTTCCTCGTCGAGGCCACGGACTCCCCGGAGGAATCGGCGCGCGCTCTCGTCAGCATTTTCACGGCGACCCTCACCACGGTCCTTTCCTTCGGACTTCTGGCGCTCAGTTCGAACCCGGCGTTGCGGGCACTTGGCATCACTTCGGCCGTCGGGACCAGCGCGAGCTTCTTGCTCTGTCCTCTCGCGCTCCTCGTTCGTGCTACGAATTCACCTAGAGAGGCAGAGAAGAGCGCATGAAGACGAATCGCCTTGCGAACATCCCTTCGGTGCAGCTCTCCGCACTTCTCTTCACCGCATTCGTCGGTTGCGGCGCGAAAGAGGCCGCGCATCCCGTCGTCGAAGACGTTCCCTTCGTATTCGCGAAGTTGGCAGACGTTCACCCAGACTTCTCCGTTCGTCAGCACGTCGCGTGGAGCGCGCATGGCCGTTCGGGAAGCTTCGACGCCGTTCTCCAAAAGCAAGGAAGCGAGCTCGTCCTCATCGGTCTTGGACCCATGTCCGTCCGCGCCTTCGTTCTTCGCCAATCCGATACGAACTTCTCTTTCGACCAATCGCTCGGTCCCAAGTTGCCGTTCCCGCCGAAGAACATCGCGGTCGACATTCATCGCGCATTCTTCAAAGGCGTACTCGCCGAGGCAAAAAAAGACGGGCAGCTCGAAGGCGTTCGCGACGGAGAGAAAATCACGGAGACGTGGCAAGGCGGCGAGCTCCGCGCGAGACGCTTCGTATCGATCGAGACGGCCGAGAAGCCGAGCGAGGTCGTCGTGGGCTACGGCTCGGGCTGCACGCATGATCGCTGCACGCCGGCCTCCGTGAAGATTCAGAATGCCCGCATTGGCTACCAGCTCGAGATTACGAGCGACGCATACGAGATTCTCGAGACGGCGACGGCTGACAGAACAGCGAAGGGAAGCGCCGTCAGCGTTTCCAATGAAAGCTCATCCAAATGAACGCGCCCGCGAAGACGCTCCTGAAAGAAGTCGACGTTCTCGTCATCGGTGCAGGCCCCTCGGGAACCGTCGCCGCAGCGATGGCGAAAAAAGGTGGGGCCTCCGTTCAGATCGTCGAGAAAGAAGAGTTCCCGCGCTTCGTCATCGGCGAAAGCCTCTTGCCCCGCTGCATGGAAGCATTGAAAGACGCGGGCTTCCTCGAAGCCGTCGAGGCGCACGGCTTTCAGAAGAAATTCGGCGCGAAGTTTCAACGCGGCGGAGACCTCTGCGACTTCAACTTTTCGGAAGGCATCCACGAAGGCTGGAGCTGGACGTGGCAAGTTCAACGTGCCGAGTTCGATCAGATCCTCGCGAGAGAAGCAGAGAAGAGCGGCATTCCCGTCCACTTCAAGACGGCGGTAGAAAAGATCGAATTCAACGGCACCGACTCCGTGACGACGGTGCGCACTTCTTCCGGCGAGGTCGAAGAAATTCGCGCGCGTTTCATCATCGACTCGAGCGGCTACGGGCGCGTAATTCCGCGTCTCTTCAAGCTCGATCGCCCTTCGAATCTTCCGCCGCGAAAAGCCGTGTTTGCGCACGTCAAAGACGAGCGCCGCGCCAACTACGATGAGCCCAATCGCATCACGATCGTCTCGCACGAGAAGGGCGTTTGGGTCTGGATCATCCCGTTCTCCAATGGCGTCACTTCGGTCGGGTTCGTCGGCGATCCATCGTTCTTCGAACGGAACCCAGAAGGCTCACTCGAAGATCGCTATCGCGGTCTCTTGGAGAGCGAGCCGAATACGCGCGAGCGCTTCCGCGACATCGAGCTCGTCCTCGAGCCGCGCGTGCTCGAGGGCTGGTCGGTGACGACCGACCGATTTTTCGGAGAGGGTTTCGTCCTCACGGGCAACGTGACCGAGTTCCTCGATCCCATCTTCTCGTCGGGGGTCACGCTCGCGACCGTCTCGGGTCATCGCGCGGGCACGCTCGCTGCGCGGCAGATAAAAGGCGAACCCATCGACTGGCAAAAAGAGTTCGTCGTGCCCACGCAGGTCGGCGTCGACACGTTCCGCGCCTACGTCATGGCCTGGTACGACGGCTCTCTCGAAGAGATCTTCTACGCCGAGAATCCCGAGCCGCTCTTGAAGAGCCAAATCTGCTCCGTGCTTGCGGGATACGTGTGGGACCAAGGCAACCCGTTCGTCCGTCGACCGGATCGCGCGCTCCGTGCGCTCATTGGACGCATCCGTTCCGAAGCGGTCTGACCTCAGCGAAAAAAATCGTAGAAGTTGAACCAGTTGTAAGGCGCGAGCTTGGCATAGTGCTCGAGTCGTTCGGCATAGCGCTGCGCGTATGCGGCGATCGCGGCCTGGCGATCTTTCCGCGGCAAGTCGATCTCTTCAGCGAAGGACTCGCAATAGATGTCGTAACGGTTCGGCAGCGTGAAGAGCGCGAACACGAGATACACGGGTGCATGCATGGTGTGCGCGAGCACGAAGGGACCCACCGGCAGCGGCGCATCCTTCCCGAGAAATTTCACGACGACGTTTCGCTTCGCTTCCTCGCTGGCGCGGTC
>JAHFDV010000090.1 GCA_023248815.1 Myxococcales bacterium | reverse complement strand
CCGACTTCTCCATCGGCGGATCGGCTGCGGGCAGTGGCGTCATGAACATGAGGCGATAGTTGTTCGGGTAATCGAGCCCGAACTGCACGTATTTTTTGGCGGCCGTCGTGAAGCGCTCCTTCGGATCCGTGATGGTCGCGACCTCCACGAACTGGTTCGCGAAGAGCGCGAAGTCCTCGTTGAGAACGGCGCGGAGGAGCTCGGTCTTGTCCTTGAAGTGCAGATAGACGGCCGTCGCGGAGTACTCGATGCGTTCGGCGATCGCGCGCATCGTGACGGCTTCGATCCCGCGTTCGGCGAAGAGCTCGCGCGCGGCATTGAGGATGAGTCCTCGAAGCTCTTTCTTCTCTCGTTCGCGACGCTGCAGCGAGCCCATCGAAATACTTTCTGCGAGGTCGCCCGAGGTAGGACGCGCGACCGAAGCCGCCGTCACATTCTCAGATGGAACGGGCTCTCGGCCAGCCGTGTTTCCACGGGATACGGCGTTCCGGAGAGTAACCATGCTCTTATACTTAACGACGTTAACCAAAAGGTCAATGTTAAGTACTGTGAGGTCAGGGGCTCTCAGCGTGCCGCGCCCCGTGCTCTTCCAAAAATTCCGATACTTCGGCGTCGCGCATCTCGTTGACGAAAGGCGAAAAGCCTTCTTGACCGAGGGCCGAGGCTCCCGCAGCTTTGATGCCATGCTTCGCGCAGCCTTCATCGCACTTTCGGCCGTTCTCCTTACGACCCTTGCCGCTACGGCATGCAGCTCGGACGACGCACGAACCGTCGTCGAAGCCGGCACAAAGAGTGACGGCGACGTCTCCGAAAAAGACGCCGCCGCCGCGGAAGACACGGGGAGTGAAGAAAAGGATTCAGCACCGAAGGATGCGACGACGTACGTCGAAGGTGCGGTCTGTCCTGCCTCCTGCGATCCGCAGGTCGCGAGTGGCAGCGGTGATTCGACGTGCCCGATCGGTTACGCGTGGACGAGCAACGGGTGCCTGCTCTTGAAGGGCTGCAAAGGCTGTATCGGCACCGACTGCGACAAGCTCTACACGTATCAAGAGTGCCAAGATCACGCGGTCGAGTGCGCCGTCAACTGTCCGCCGTGACGACAAAACATAGTTTCTGAATGCTCCGCGTTCGGTTCAACGCTTCCGCGTTCGGAGGAGCGACTGACGAATCTCAGCGGATGCGCGCGCGGTAGCGATTCGAAGCGCGCAGATTCCGATCGATGAGCGACGGTAGGTCGACGACGCGTTCGTAAAGACCGCTGTCGTGTACGCCCGAGTCTTTTCCTTCGTCGTCGAGGGACCACGCATGCACGACGCTCTCGAGCTCGTGCACCGTACGCACCGATTCGAGATCGGCGATCGCCACGTCGGCTCCCGTGATCTCTTCGATGCGAAGAACGATGAGGACGAGATCGAGCGGGTCGAGTCCAAGATCGCGTTCGAGCAGTGCGTCTCCGTGGATGCTCTCGACGTCGCGTTCGAGATGCAGCGCGATCGCGAATCGAACGAGCTCTCCTCCGCTCACTCTCACGCGGTCGTCATCCAGGTTCGGCAGGCCCTCTTCGCTCTGAACTCCCTTCATGGTGTCGTGCTCCTTTGAAGAGTTCGTAGGTCGAGCAGGGGAAAAGGATCTCGATTCGCGATGTTTGTTTGTTGCCTGCGTTGGCACGCTCGTTGATCCTATAAAACGAGCCGATTTCGAGCTGGGTACTGATCCGCCGTCCATGGTGTTCATTGCTCCTTCACCACCAAGAACGCGCATGCTCCCTTCTTTCTTTCACGAACGCGCACGAATGATCGCGCGCTCATGATTCATCACGGCGCGTTCCCGTAGGGAGAGGTGTGCGAAGGCGAGTCGGACGTGCGGCAGCTGTCAGTCCGACGTCAGACGCTGGGCAGCGTCACGCGAAACGTCGTGCCGCTCTCGTTTCCCGTTCGGCTCGTCACGCTGATCGCTCCGCCGCTTGCTTCGATGATGCGCTTTGCAAGGGTCAGCCCGAGTCCCACGCCGCCCGTGCCGCGTGAGCGACTCTTCTCGCTACGAAAAAAGGCATCGAAGACGTGCGGGATGTCTTCTTCGGGGATGCCGAGCCCGCGGTCCTCGACGAGGAAGACGGCAGTGTCATTCTCTTTGCGCACGGAGAGCGCGATGGGCGTGCGGTCGTCGGGTGAATACTTGTGAGCGTTCTCGAGGAGGTTGTCGAGCGCGCGACGGACGAGGGACGGATCGACGTGAAGGTTCGGCGCGTCTTCGGCCACGGTGACGTTGAAGGGGCGCTTCAAGTGATGCGAGCGGAAGCGCTCCTCGGCCTGCTGGGCGATCGCGCCTGCCGTCGTGAGCGCCGTCTTCATCGGGAAGGTGGCGGCGCGCGATGGATCGACCGAGCGACCCGCAAGCTCGAAGCGTGTGGCGGTGAGGATGTCGTCGATGATCGTCTCGAGCTCGGTGAGATCGATCGCCATCTCGGAGAGAAGGAGGCGCGCGGCTTCGGCGTCACCTTCTGCCGCCAGATCGAGGGCGACACGAATGCGTGCGAGCGGCGTGCGCAGCTCGTGCGAGACGTTGGCGAGGAGCTCTTTTTCGGCGAGCACGAGGTTCTCGATGCGCACGGCCATTTCGTCGAAGGTGCGTCCGAGATCGCCGAGCTCGTCGCGGCGTGTCAGCCCAGCGCGTGCCTTGAGATCGCCCTTGCCGAATGCGCTCGCCGCACGCGTCAGCTTGCGGAGCGGACGGACGACCCAGCGACCGAGCGCGATGACCCAAAGCGAGACGATCGCGAGACCGCTCAAGATGTTGATGATGGGCGGCGAGAAACGTCGCACGGGCATCAAGGGCGCACGCAAAACGAGCACGTATTCCTGATTGTCTCGCGTGAAGCGCGCGGTGCGCGTGCGCTCGGGAAGCTTCGCCGGGCCGTTTCGGCTATCCGGAAATCCGAGCGGAGGCTCGACATTGGTAAAGAGCTTCACGCCATCGGCGCGGTAAACCGAGAGCTCGATGTTCTGGTTCTCGCGCATGCGCGTTCCAAAAGCGGCGAGCTTTGCGGGATCGTCTACGATCGGTGCGACCGCTTCATCGGCGACGGCAGCCGTCACGGCGTAACGCTCGCCGTCTTGCGGTTGCATGCTCTTCGTGATCAGCCAATCACCGACGAGAACGGCGATGATCAGCTGCAGCGCGCCCGTCAAAAAGAGACGCAGCGTGAGCGAACCGTTTCTCGGAGCTCGCCTCCGGGCGTCCGGCTTTGCGTCGCTTCGCAGGGAAGCTCTCTCGTCCGTCATGTGGGCCAGCGACGGGGCTTACGGAGTGACGGAGGTCGGCGCCATGGTCGGGCTGAGCATGTAGCCGACGCCACGAATCGTCTTCAGGACGCTCGGATTCTTCGGGTCGTCGCCGAGCTTCTGGCGAAGGCGCGAGACATGAACGTCGATCGAGCGATCGAACGCGTCGTCTGCGGAGCCCTGCACGAGCTGGAGAATTTGTTCGCGGCTGAGCACGCGGCCCGCGCGCTCTGCGAGCACCTTGAGCAAGGCGAACTCGTAGGTCGTCAGCGTGAGCTGTTTGCCGCTTCGCATCGCCGTGCGCGAGACGGAGTCGACGACGAGATCGCCGACTTCGACACGCGGCTGCGGCGGACCCGCTTTTCCACGACCGCGCCTCGATTGCGCTCGGATTCGTGCGAGGAGCTCACGCGACGAGAACGGTTTTCCAACGTAGTCGTCGGCGCCACCCTCGAGGCCGAGCACGCGATCGGCTTCCTCGGTGCGCGCCGTCACCATGATGATGGGCACGTCGATGCGCTCGCGAAGTGCGCGACAGATCTCGAAGCCACTCTGACCAGGAAGCATGAGGTCGAGCAAGACCACGTCGGGGCGTACGCGAAGCACCTCGCCGACGGCCTCGTCTCCGCGCGTGACGAGGACGACGTCGATGCGGTGGGTCGACAAGTATTGCATCGTCAGCTTCGCGAGCCGCTCGTCGTCTTCGACGTAGACGATCGTGATTTGCTCTTCTTGTGGCTCGGTTGGTGTGGTCACGAGGGAAAGTATGCCACGGGCAAAGATGGGCTCGTGTGGGGAAACAAACGGTCATACCCGCCTGAAATATCGGTCCGTCGGTCGTCGAACGACAGAACCCTGGTCCCACGATCGAGCGCGCATTGAAGCAAACCCCCGACATCGCGTATGACTTCGCGCGTGAAAGAGAATTTGCGCGACAAGGCCGTGGTCATCACGGGTGCGGCCGGTGGCCTCGGTACCGCCTATGCGGAGGCCTTCGGGGCGGCTGGCGCAAAGCTCGTCCTCGTCGACAATGGCGTCTCGATCGATGGAGCTCCGGGAGACGCGCAGCGCGTGGAGGCGCTCGCGGAATCGCTGCGCCAAAAAGGTTACGAGGCGATCGGACTTTCCCTCGATGTCGCGACACGAGAAGGCGCGGAGGCTGCGATCGCGCGCGCGACGGAGTCCTTCAACGAGCTGAGTGTCTTGGTGACGAGCACGGGCATCTTGCTCGACAAGACGCTTCTCAAGCTGAGCGATGGCGAATGGGATCGCGTGAACGACGCCTGCCTGCGTGCGACATTTCTGACGACGCAAGCGTTTGCCAAGCACGTCGTTCGTCATCAGAACGGCGCGCGCATCGTCCACACCGTGAGCTTGCAGGGCCTCACGGGAAGTCTCGCGCAAGGAAACTTCGCGGCAGCCAACAGCGGCATTTTCGGTTTCATGCGCTCTACATCCATCGAGCTGCAGAAGCACAAGGTGACGGTGAACGCGGTCGCGCCGCTCGCGAAGACACGCATGACGGAGCATTTGCCGATGTTCCATGGAGTGACGACGCTCACGCCCGAGCACGTGGTTCCCGCAGTCCTTTATCTCGGCAGCGATCTCGTGGGCCAGCGCACCGGACACCTTCTCGCGGTCGCGGGCGCGCGAATGTTCGCTTACAAGTTCGTCGAAACGAACGGCGTCTTCAAAGAAGAAGCCAACGGGGTGTGGACGCCCGAAGAGATCCGCGAACGCTGGGACAGCATCGTCAAGTGACGTTCCGTTCAGGTGCGCCCGCCTTCGGGCTGGCTGACCGCGTCAAAATCGTGAGGGCCCTTCGCGGGACGCACCGTGTTCTCGTTCGACGATGATGCTACGATCGCTCGCATGTCGCGATTAGGCCGGCTCGTGCGCGCAGGGGCGAAGTATCTCAAGGAACATCCAGACGAGATCAAGCGCGCAGCCGTGAACGCTGCAACGGGTCGCTTCGGCGTCCCCCTCGCGGCGCTTCGTTATGCGGCCGGTGAGCTCCCGAGCAGCCGCAAGATGCCAGAAGACGTCGAGCTCGCGACGGTCCCGCCGGCGATCTCGGTCGGCGCATCGATCGACGCCATGGGGACGCGCGTACGTGCGAGCGGCGCCGTGAAGATCGACGGCGTCGAGATCACGAAAGACACGATCAAGCTCTCGATTCGCGTCAACGACCTGAAATTGAAGCTCCTCGACGAGGCCAGCGCGTCGCCCGTCGCGCTCCTGATTCGCTCGGGTGTGCTCGATCTCTCGAAGCCAGGCAACGTCGTGAAGCACCTCCCCAAGCGCTCACCCGTGATCGTGGAAGCCGAAGGTGATCGCATCACGGTCGATCTCATGAAGATCCCGAAGCTCGCGGAAAATCGCGCGCTCCACAAAGCGCTCGCGATCATCACGCCGCTCTTGGGCATCCGCGCGATCGAGACGGACGGCGAACATCTCTACGTTGCCTTCCGCGCAACGCCCGCCGGCCTCCCGGCTGCCGTCGAAGCACTGCGTGGGGTACTGGCTTAGTCAATCCTTCGCGAGTGCATCCATCGTCGCCTTCTCGACGAGATCTTCGACGCGCGTGCGCGACTTCTTCGCGTCTTCGTCGATGTCGGCGCCGAGCTCGTCATGGCGTGCCGCGAGAGCAAGCCTGTCGGCCGCGGTGGGATTCGTCGTGAGTGCGGTCGCCCACACGATGTCGAGTGCCGTCAGGCGTTCGTTCTTCGCGATGCTGCGATGACGCTTGTCGAGCTTCACCTCGGCGCCGTGGAGAAGTGGCCCGAGCACTTCTTCGCGATACTTCAAAGGGAGCATCAGGGTCGCGAGCGACTTCGCGATGGCGCCCGTGTCTCCGCCGAGCGCACCGAGAAGGACGTGACGAATGCCCTCGACCGCCGCATTTCCGAGCGCCTTTCTCGAATCGACGAGAGCGATGGCTTTCGTGCGGAGCGTCTCGACCTCGGCCGTCGCGATCGTGAGGCGATTCGCGAGCGTGCGGAGATAGGTCTCTTCGCGCGGATCGATCGTGTCCCAAGCCGAAGCGAGCCAGCCGCCGAAGAGAATGGCGCGAAGCACTTTCGGTTCGATCTCGCCGACGACGTCGAGCGTCTCGACGGGAAACACGGGCTCTTCGAGAATCGATTTCTCGTCGGCCTCGGGAAGACCGAGCGCACCCACGAACGTGCGAATCGCGCGAGTCTCTTCGGCCGAGATCTCACCGTCGGCTGCGAACGTCCCGCGTAGGACGCGCGCTGCAAATCCGCCGATCTTACGAACGCGCTCTTTCTCTTTGTCGCTCGGCGTCGAGCTGAAGAGCGACCGCAGTCCGCGCGCGCCCACTTCGAGCGTCACCTTCTCGCGCAGCACGTCGCCCATGGGGAGCCACGAGGGGGGCGCAATCGGAGCGGCCGCGCGTGCCAGGGCAAAGAGCCACGGTTCGAAATCGGAGCCCATGCGCGAAACGGCTTCGGTGCGAGCCTTTTGATGATGTTTGAGCCTGCGACCGAGAATCCCGACGAGCGCTTCGGCATCACTTCCTTCGCCGCCACTGAGCGAGAAAAGGAGATCTTCGACGACGGTGAGATGGAGATTCGCGAGAGCGGTCATTGAGGGCGAGGATAGCAGCACGTCCGAGACCGGACGTGCCCAAGACAACGCTCTAAAGCGGAGTTCTTGGCCCGGAAGGGAGGACGGCGGCATAGCTCGTTTCCATGCGTCGTCTCTTCTTCGCGCTTCCAATCGTTCTCTCTGCGTGTCTCGAACTCGCGCCGACCGGTGGCGACACGACGGATACGAGCGGAGTCAGCGGGGCCGATAGCAGCGCGCCCGCCCTCACCGGCATCGATTGCATCGTCGAATCGACGACGGGACAGACGATCTGCTCTTCGGTCAGCGCGTGTCCCAACGTCGTCGTCGATCACGATGTCTTTCCAACCTGTGGCTTTCGTCCCGCATCGGGCGTTCTCGATCTCGAATGCGCGTGTCCAAACTCGCTCTGCCCCATCGGAATCGCGACGAGCTGCGAAGATGCCGCAAAGCTCCTCGACGGTCAGACGCAATACAACGTTTGCGCGCTCGAATACGAAGGGCGATGCACGACCGCAACCGGCGGCACCTCGGGCGGAACGACGCCGAAGAAGCCATGTGACGACGACTGCCTCATTCGCTGCCTCCCGCAAGACGAGGGCTGTCCGGCGCGTTGTGGCTGCGCTGGCTGAACAGGACGAACATCTCGCGTCCTCGACGGGGCGAAGGCCGCGAGATGCCCGTCCCGTTCTGAGCACAACGCTGCCCCCTCTCTGCTCTGTTTTTGGTCGCTTCGCGACGGGGTCGCTGTGGCTGTTCCAATTAGCTCGGAGCAATGACGCCCTCGACGTGGCGAAGGGCGTCATCGCTCCTTCGCCAAGGCTACCGCTCTGCCCTATCTGACCAGTGTTTGTTGGTCGCTTCGCGACGGGCTGTGGTTGCGTGTGACTACAAGCCCATGAGACGAGCGAGGTAGTACTTCATCGTTTCGCTCGTTCCGCCGCCGATGCGGAAGAGGCGTTGATCGCGCCAGGCCCGCGCGATCGGAAATTCTTCGGCGTAACCCGCGCCGCCGAAAAACTGCAGGCATTGATCGGCGACTTCGGAGACGACGTCGCCTGCGAAGATCTTCGCCATGCTGATGAGCTTGACAGTCTCGAAGCTGATCGCTTCCTTTCTGACGTGGCGCTCCTCGTTGTAGGCGTCGGCGGCGCGGTAATTCAAGGCTCGCGCGGCTTCCACTTTGGTCGCGAGGTCCACGAACTTGTGCTGCCACACTTCGCGTTTGATGATCGGTTTGCCGAATGCCATTCGGTCGCGGCCGTAGGCGATGGCGTCTTGGATCATGATCTCGGCGCTCGCGATCGTGCTCACGCTTCCGATGAGGCGTTCGGATTGGAAGTTTTGCATGAGGTACATGAACCCCATGTTCTCGACGCCGAGGAGATAGCGCGCGGGAACGCGCATGTCTTCGAAGGCGAGCTCCGCCGTGTCGCTCGAGTGATTGCCGATTTTCTTGAGCTTCTTCGAAACGGTGAAGCCCTTCGTGCTCGTCGGCACGAGAAAGAAGCTGCAGCCTTTGGCGCCAGCGCTTGGATCGGTCTTCACGAGCAGTGTGCAGAAGTCGGCGCGGGTGCCGTTCGTGATGTAGGTCTTCGCACCGTTGATGACGTAGTCGTCGCCGTCTTTTTTCGCGTGCGTTTGAATTCCCGCGACGTCGCTCCCCGCGTTGGGTTCGGTGACGCCGAGCGATGCGATTTTGTCGCCCGCGAGTGCAGGGATCAAAAACTCCGCGATCTGCTCTTTCGTTCCGAGGTCGGCGATGACGGGCGTCGCCATGTCCGATTGGACGAGAAGTCCCATCGTGACCCCCGCGAGCCTCGCGCGCGCGAGCTCTTCGGCCTTGGCGACACTGAACCAAAAGTCGCCGCCGGCTCCGCCCATCTCCTCGGGGTAATGCGCGCCGAGAATGCCGAGCTCGCCGGCGCGCTTGAAGACGTCGTTCGGAAACGTCTCGGACGCTTCCCACTCTTCGGCATGCGGCGCGAGATCGCGCTCGGCGAAGTTGCGAACGGTCGTACGAAAGTGTTGATGCTCTTCTTTGAATGGCGTCGTCACGGTCGCGAAGATACCACGCCGCGCCTTTCGTTGCGGGCGTCGGTCCCTACGACGGAAGCGTGCATCTCAGGGAACGCAAACGACGTTGTTGCCCCCGAACACTTTGCACGTTCCGCCCTTGGGGCAGCACTGAATCGTTCCGCCGCAGCCGTCGGGTTGTCCGTCGTTCGTGCAATCGCATTCGGTCTTCGCGCACGTGCACTGACCCTCGCCGGGTGAGCCGCCGTTTCCGTCGCCCGTGCAGAGCTCGTTTTCATAACCGCCGCTCACCGCACATTTGCACGAGACCTTGGGAAAGCCGGGACCCGTCTCGAAGTAATAGAGGAAGTCCGAGCACTTCTTTCCGAGGTCAGTGGCGCCGTTCACTTTCGTCGCGACGCCCGGAAAGTCGGCACACGTTTTTCGCGTCGCGCAGACATCGCCGTTGTTCAGCTCTTGTCCGTCGGGGCAGCACTTGCCGGTACCCGGTGCATCGGCGGGGGAACGCGTCGTGAGGCAGTTCGTGCCTTTGCCGCACCCACACACGAGGCCTGGCGCTGGATCGTTGTTCGGTGCCGTCGAGCACGCTTCGCCGGCGCCGTGCGGAAATCCATAGTCCGCGCAGTCGCACGCTTCGCACGCGATGGGAGGCGCGCCGTACGCGGCACAGTTGCTCGCCTTTTTCTTGCCGCAGTCCGTGAGATCGTTCGTGCACGTCGTCGTGTTGAAGCAGCACGTGGGTCCGCCAGTGTTCCAGCCACCAGCGGCCGCGCAATCGAGCGACGCATCGCCTCCTGCGTCTACCGTCGAGACGTCCTTGTCGATCGCCGTGTCGCGCGAGCCATCGGTGATGGCCGTGTCGCTCGCGCCATCGGCGGAGGCATCGGAGATCGTCGTGTCGGTGAGCGCACCATCTCTTGCCGGCGTCGCGTCACTCGCGGGTTCGATCGGTTCGCCGGGATCTCCACCGCAACCCTGCGAGAGCGCCCACACGGCCCCGAGGAAACCAAGCACGGCCGCGCGACGTCTCATGCACGGATCGTCCCGCCGGTTCCTTGATCGGTCAACGGAAAGCGCGGAAGTTTTGTGCGGCAACGTGCCCTCATGTGTTCTCCGAACAAATCGAAGCAGTTCGAAGATCGTCGCAATCATTGAGCAAATGACGTCGCGCCGCGTTCGCAAAGATTGGATCGATCGTCGAGAGCGAGCTCGCTTCACCGTAACGGGAGCGTCGTTCCGCGAGCGAGGTGAATCAGACGGAGTTGTTTGCGCGAAACCAATCGATCGCGCGCTTGATCGTGACGGCGAGTGGGCGTGACGGGAGACCGAGCTCACGCTTCGCTTTCGCGTTGGAAAAGAAGGCGTTGCGCATCGCGTACTTCGCGCTCTTCACGTTGATACGCGGCTCTTCTTTACCGGCGAAGCGCTCGTAGCCGCGCGCCATCGCGAGAACGATCGGCTTCGGGATCGGCAAGAGCGGCACCGAAATGCCGGCGACGTCGGCGGTAGTCTTCACGAACTCGGCGACGGTGACGTTGTCGTTGCCGAGAATGTAGCGCTCCCCCGCGCGACCTTTTTCTTCGGCGAGCACGTGTCCTCGCGCGCAGTCGTCGACATCGATCGTGCAGATGCCTCCTTCGAGCACACCCGGGAGCTGCTTTCGCAAGATCGTCAGCAGCACTTTGCCGGTGGGAGTTGGAGCTGCATCCCAAGGTCCGAACGGAAACGCCGGATTCACGACGACGAGGGAGAGGCCATCGTTGGCGAACGCGAGCGCGGCGCGTTCGGCCAACCATTTGGAGACCATGTACTCGTTCGCGATGTCGAAGAGGTTGTAAGGCGTCGTCTCGTCGGCAAGTCCGCCTTCGACGAGGCCCATTGCCGCAATCGAGCTCGTGTAGATTGCACGTTTTACACCCGCTCGTTTGGCGGCGAGCAGCGTCGCGACCGTGCCCTCGACGTTGACCCGATAGAGCTGCGTCGGATTCTCTACCCACGTACGGAAGATCGCCGCGAGGTGATAGAGCGTCTCGGCACCCGACAAAGCGACGTTCAAGCTCTGCGTGTCGAGGACGTCGACGAAGGCGATGTCGACGCCGAGCCCATCGAGCGCTCGCGTATCGGCGCCCTTTTCGACGAGTGCGCGAACGTTGCGACCGTCTTCGAGAAGCGCACGAACGACGGCGCTCCCGATGAAGCCCGAGGCGCCCGTTACTGCGACGACGGACATGTTAACGCGAGATCTCCGTCCGACCCGGCGAACGAAGGTTCGCCAAAACAACGCTCAGACGCCCGTGCAGAGCTCGAGGCAAGATGAAGGAGTTCGTTCGTTGCCTTCGCCCCGTCGAGGCAAAAGCTCCGACTCGCTTGTCGACGCGTAGCTCCGTCCGACCCGGCGAACGAAGGTTCGCCAAAACAACACTCAGACGCACGTGCAGAGCTCGAGGCAAGATGAAGGAGTTCGTTCGTTGCCTTCGCCCCGTCGAGGCAATGAACGAACTCCGAATTGTCTCGACGCACGAAGTCAGAACGAGCGGTGGGAGCTGAGGAAGACCGTACCCAAGCCACCAGAGGTATGCGGACCCGGCTTGTCGTCGGGCTTGAAGAGGAAGTAGCCACCGACGACCGCGCCGCCCGCGAGAACCGCGCCACCCGCGACGAGCCACGGCCAGACGGCCGCTTTGTCTTCGTCGAGGAGCGTGACTTGGAGGCTCTTCGATCCGCGCGGCGTCATCTCGACGACGACTTCGTAGGGCTTCTTGTGAAGTGCGGTGACGCGGACAGTGTGCCGACCCGGGGTGATCGCACCGTCCCAACGCTCGGCGCCGACGAGCTTGCCGTCGACGATGATTGAGTCGCCAGGGGCAGCGGCGACGTGCAGTTGGCCCTCGCTGAGCGCGATTAGCTTCACGTCGATCGTGAAGGGCTTGCCTCCCGCGACGCCGTCGATCGATTTTTCGAACACTTCGTAGTCGGGGTGCTCGATGCGAATCTTGTGATTGCCGACGTCGAAGGCCATCGGTTCGGCGAGCGGCGTCGTTCCGATGACGGCGTCGTCGAGAATGACCTTCGCGCCTGCGGGAACGCCGTTCAGCGTGGCGGGGCTGAAGAGACCATGGAGCGTATCGAGCGTGGCCGTGGCATTCGCTTTCGCTTCGGGCGGGATCTTGTCTCCTGCCTCTTTGAGGTACCGCTCCACCAGCGTGACGGAGCGCGCGTAGTGATGCATCTCTTTTTCGCAGACGGCCATGTTCCAAAGAAGGCGCGAGTCGCTGGAGACCTCGAACGCGTGCTTGAACTTGAGGTACGCGCCGTTGAAGTCGCCGATGTCGTAGAGGCCCTTCGCAGACTCGTAGTCGACGCGAGCATCGCCGGTGAGCGAGCTCGAGAGCGGAGCAATCGGCCCGCCCGCTTTCGCCTTTTGCGCAAAGGCTGGTGCCGCGACGAGAAGGACGAAAGGAACGACGGCGAGAGAGCGAACGAAGAATCGAGTTCTCATTGAAGGGACATGTCTTTCAGGCTGCCGCGTTTTTCAGTCTTCGGGGCGGGCTTGGGTTGTTCGGGGTCGGGCTTGGGCTCGGGTTTTGGTTCCGGCTTCGGCGGTTCAGTTTTTGGGGGCTCGGGCTTTTGGGCTTCGGCCTTCGGATCTTTTTTGCTCGAGACAGGAGGCGCTGCCGTCTTGTCGTCGAGGCGCTTTTGATTGGCGCCCTGGGCCGCTGTCTTGTTGGCTTCGAACGCACTCGCCGCGAGCGGCGGAAGCGCCGACTCTTGTCCTTGTGCGGGCAAGACGACCGAAGGAGGAGGCGGCTCCGTCGCTTGGATGCGCGCACTCGGTTCACCCGCGCCCTTCGATCCCGCGACGCGTGAGACGCCGAACGCGAGGAGACCAGCGAGCACGAGACCCCCGGCCACGAGCGGCAGCTTGGACTTTCCCTTTTCTCCCGGAATCGACGGCGCACTCTCGTGCGGATCCGTCGTCGGCCGCACCGAACCCCGGAGCGTCGAATCCGTGAGACCGACGGTGCGATCGATCGGCGTCATCGTCCGCGGAAAAGGCGTTCCGTTCTGCATGAACGGCGGCGCTCCTTGTCCCTGCCCTTGGTAAGGCGCGTAGCCCTGTGGGTTTTGGAGGCTTTGCTGCGGCGCGCCGACGTAGCTCGCGCGCCCCGCATCTGTATTGCGTCCGTCATTACGCCCGTCGTTGCTGATGGCGCCGACGGGACCACTGCCTGCACCGGAGGGACCATACCCAAGGCTGTTCGGCGCGAAGTCGCCGCTCTGTGCGAGGTGCTCGGTGGTGATCGACGGCGCACGACCGCCGGCATTCTGCAGCGCTTGCTCGAAAGCGTCTCCCATTTCGCGCGCGTTCGAGAAGCGCGCCGCGGGATCACGCGCGAGCGCTTTTTCCATCCACGCATCGATGGCGGGCGTGAGGCGCGGGTTGTAGGTCGAAGGTTTCGGAATCGGCGCCTGCGTGATCGCCACGACGAGCGCACCGATCGCATCGCCGTCGAAGGGACGCATGCCCGTGAGCGCATAAAAGCTGACGACGCCGAGCGCCCAGAGATCGCTGCGATGATCGAGCGTCTTCAGCCCCATCGTCTGCTCGGGGCTCATGTAGTAGGCGGTGCCCATGAAGGCGCCCGTCTTCGTGCTCGTAAAGCCACTCGCGGCGTCTGCCTTCGCGATCCCGAAGTCCAAGACCTTCACTAGGATGTCGCCGTCGTTGTCGCAGAGAAAAATGTTCTCGGGCTTGATGTCGCGGTGAACGATGCCCTTCGCGTGAGCTTTCGCCATTCCGCGGCAGGCTTGCGAAAGCCACGTAGAAAAGGTCTTCGCTTCGATGAAGCGATCTCGCGAGAGACGCGCAGCGAGATCTTCGCCCTCGAGGTACTCCATCGCGATGTACGGCAATCCGATCGTGTCGGAGACGCCGTGGTCGAACACTTGAACGACGTGTGGGCTCTTCGCTTGCGCGGCGAGTGACGCCTCGCGCTCGAAACGATCCAGCGCCTCTTTGCTCGAGAGGTGCTCGTGCGCGATGAATTTTACGACGACTTGCGTGCGCAGGCGGATGTGGTCGGCGATCCAAACGCTTCCCATTCCACCGCGACCCAGCTCACGGACGAGCCGAATGGCGGGCGTCACCATGA
Source organism: Myxococcales bacterium (assembly GCA_023248815.1). GTDB lineage: Bacteria > Myxococcota_A > Polyangia > Polyangiales > Polyangiaceae > JAHFDV01. Next base: position 1,346 of record JAHFDV010000090.1, on the reverse strand, counting down.
CGCCTTCCGCAAGCCCTCCCGTTACGTCCGCACTCATGGGCCGCATAGTATGCGAGCGCGGTTACTCTCGGTCTAGATAAATGCGGGCGTTTTATCGATTCGAGATCGACAAAACGCCCGGGAAAAGGTGCTCTTCGGTGGGCAACTAGGCGCGCCCACCGGGAGAGTGGTTCCAACGTTCAGTAATCTGCCGAACGAATTCAGTGAACGATGAGCGCGTGCTCGTCGTTGACCTTGCCCTGGTAGGTCGCCTTGATCGTCGTCGCGCCCTTCGAGACGCCGGTCACGAGACCAGAAGCCGAGATCGTCGCAACGCCCGTGTCGCCGATGTTCCAGACGAGATCCGAGCTGTTGGTGACGTCGAGCTTCGTGCCGTCTGCGTATTCGATCGTGGCCGTCACCTGCTTCGTCGCGCCTTCGTCGATCGTGACGTCACCGCCGATGTCGATGTCGGAAATCGCCTTCCCGTTGTCGTCGACGCCTTCGTCGTCGTTGCTGCAACCAACCGCGAAGGGAGCGGTAAGAGCGAAAGCCGATGCGAGAATGAATTTAGCAAAGATTGATTTCATGATGGTTGTCGGTAGAGCAAGAGCCGTTCCTACGACGCAGACGTGGCGACGCGAGGTTCCGCTTTCAAGAAAACTGCGGAGTTCTGCGGAGATCTCGCATCTTGCATCGCGTCGTTTTTGCCACAGCCGGGCGATCTTGCCTCTCACGACGCGTGCGCGAAGAATCGTTTCCGCATCGAGAAAACAAGCGTGAACATGAATGTGTCCGCTCGGGAATTTAGAGGCGCGCGAGCCTCGGTGTGCCGTATGGTTCCATGATGTGGCGACGCGCACGTGCTTCGGACGACGAAGCCATTGTCCGAATGTCGGTGAGTCTCTACGAAGAAGATCCGGGAAGCCGGAGCATCGCGCGCAAGGATGTAGAATGCACGCTCGAGACATTTCGCCGTGAGCCAGGACGCGGGTGCTGCGTCGTGCTCGAGCGTGAAGGCGTGGTCGTCGGCTACGCATTTCTCGTTGCGTTCTGGTCCAACGAATACGGCGGCGAGATCTGCACCATCGACGAGCTCTTCGTCGACACGAGTCAACGCGGACGAGGTCTCGCGACCGATCTCATCCTTGCGCTAGCGCAAAAGAGCGATCTCTTCATGACGAGCGCCGTCGCTCTTGCGCTCGAGGTCACGCCGAACAACGCTCGTGCGCGAAGTCTCTACGAGCGCCTCGGGTTCTCCGCGAAAAACATTCTGATGCGCAAGACGCTCGCGTGAGTCTCGGCAGCTCGAAGCTGCGCTCCGAGAACGACGCTTGAAATTACGGCGGATCGCGTTCGAGATGCAG
>JAHFDV010000089.1 GCA_023248815.1 Myxococcales bacterium | reverse complement strand
TCAACGGTGAGGCAAGGGAGTTCAGCGCTGGATATGTTCGCGCTCTACGATCGGTTGTCCAGAAAACGGTAGTGCCAGGAGCGCTCGGATCGCCAGTCGACGGGGTATTTCACGTACGCAGAACCTCATTGGAGTTGGGTGACGGTTTCCTTTGCGCTTAGCCAGTCTTGCAGCGCGGTACCCGCTGGTCGTCCAGCATTCAGCCATCGGAAATAGGAACTCCGCCGCCAAAGAACCTCGAGAAGGAACGTACGTACCTCCTCCACTCGGGTTACCACGAGCGTCTGGGTGATTGGATCCCAGCGTATCGCAATTCCGACAATGCGACTCTGTGGGACCTTCCAGAAGGTCAAGTCCTTGGCGAGTTCCCACACCGCACTCCCGCTCATGCCAGCAGGATTCGGCAGTGCGATTGGCGCCCCTGTCTGATCGATTTGCAGGTGCTCAGGGGCAGGGTAGTCGATCAAGAAATGCTTGGTGGGGTGAAACTCTCCCTCCTCTTTCCAATCGGTTGGCGCCTCTGCGGAGGCCAAGTACGTCAGATAGGGAACGCTGTCGGACACCACCTGATTACCAAAGAACGCCGTGAAGCGGCTCCGGGCACCTGGAAACCCATGGACGAAGAGGTGATGGTCAGCGACAGCGCTGGACGACGAAGCAACGACACCTAGCGTTGCAGGGGTTAGGCTCGAAACAGAACCTAGACAGCACGCTGCAAGGTCCAGGGTCGGCGTGCTGAGTTCCCAGTGGGAGGTATTCATCACCGCACTCAGACCGTCGCTGCAGACGATACTCACGTATTTGGCCTGCCGCCCTTTTTCAACTACGTGCCGAGCAGTAAGGAGAAACAGGCCTCCATTCATCACTAACAACAGCCCCGTGCCGATGAGTTCGCGGCTGCCACCACCACAGTCACCGTAGATCCCGGTAGTCCATGGTTGAGTCCAATTCTTCATCGACTCGGAAGCTTTTCGGAGATCGGTTTCGGCCGCCGGAACAAATGGCATATCCCAGCTTAGCGCGCGCGTAAGCGACTGCGGTCGGAAGACCGTGCGCATTCGGCCGAGGAGTGCGGTGGCCTCAGATGTATAGCTCCGCGATTCGCGTGCGTGTCGAGAGCTCCCCACTCATGTACTTTACAACTCCCCACTTCCCTCCCCACTCGGGCCGGTCGAAGTGAAACGAGTGGAACGCTCAGGAAACGCTGATCCCAATCATTCTCGTCACTTCGAAACGACCCGAGTCCGCTAGAAACGCCCCAAATCGCCTTGCCAAAGGTGGACGTCGAGAGTTCGAATCTCTTCTCCCGCTCCAAAAGAGCACTGCGAAGTATCCCAGGCAGATTGAGCCGGTTGAACCGAAAGGTCAGCCGGCTTTTTCGTTTTACGCGCCTCTTCGCGGATGCCGTGAGATCCTTTCCTTCGTGGAGCCTCTTCCTCGGGTCGGTATTCGCCGCGATCTTCGTGCTCGGTCCCCCGCTCCTCGTCTTCGCACTCTTTCGCTCGGCTCAGCGTCTACGAAAGCGATCGCCACCGCACTTCGCGTTCATCATCGCCAATGCGCTCACGGCGACCGTCAGCGTCATCATGTTCGCAGCTTATGTCGGCGCCTTCGTCGCTTGGATGCGCATCCCGGGTGGCGAATCAGACGATGCTGGTGGAAAAGCGCGCGCCTTGGCCGAGGGGATCTCGGAGATGATGAATCTCGAAGCGATCGCACTCCTCGTAGCAATCATTGCGGCATTTTGGAGCCGGTTTTGGAAGTGGCGCCTCGGCGAGTGAGAGCAGCGGACCGAGGTAGTTCTCGGTGCGAGCACTGGTTTTCAATCGCACGAGCGAGATCACGAATGCACCCCAATTGACACGCAACCGGGCCCGGTGTTGTCTCAATGGAGTGGGAATTCAAAGCTCGTCCGTGACTCCGAAGTTCTATTCGCTTTCGCGGATTCAGGAGTTCGCCCCACCCCGCGACGTGGAGTCCGTGTCGGCGGCGACGCTGACCTCGGAAGATTTCCGGCGCAACTTCATCGACAAGTTTCGCCCATGCCGAATCGTCGGTGCGCTGGAACACTGGCCAGCGATGAGACTCTGGAAGTCCGACGAATACTTGATTGGGCGCGTTGGAAAAGAAAAGGAGGTCGCGGTTTCGACTTCCCCATTGTTCGAGTCGCCCAACGAGGAGCAGCTGAAACACAACCTCGGCTCCTATTTGAAGATGTCTTTCGGCGACTTCATGGAGCGCGCGAGTGCGCCGGGCAGCGGGCACACCGTTCTGTACTCTCACCGCGTTTCCGAACCGAACGGCTATGAGACGAAGTTTGCCAACGCGCATCCATTGGCACCGCGGCACGTCGAGCCCGATCTGCGCGAGCTCTTCCCGGATGTCGACGGCTTTCCGTTTTTGGCGGACGCTCGCCCGTCGCTTCGTTATCCCGCCTACCGCGCTTTCGTTTTTAGAAACGCTTTCACGGATTGGCATTTCCATCCGATGGACGACGCGTTGATGTGTCAAGTCGACGGGGCCAAGGAAGTCCTCCTGACTCCACCGGACGAAAAATCGCACGCGCTCCTTTCGGGGTTGACGAAGGAATACGGCGGCACCTTCACGAAGGACGTCGCATCACGATTCGCTGGGGCCGAGATTTACCGCGCCGTCGTCAACCCGGGCGATGCGTTGTACATCCCCGTGTACTGGTGGCATGCGGTCGAAGCACTCGAGGATCGGCGCGGCATCACCATCGCGGCGACGTTTCGAACTCCGATGGCGATCAGCGGTGACTTGCGCTACCCAGCGGCACGAGAGCTCGTCAAATCTCTCTTCGCAACTTCAGAGACGGGGATCGCGGGTGCACTCACTAAGCTGCGCGCAGGCGGAGTCGTAGCGGGCGCCGTAACGCTCTCTCATTTGCACAGAGCCCGGCAAGCACTCAAGCGATGACCGAGACCGACATCGGTTTCGTGCTTCGAAACATTTGCTCGCTCGAGGGCGTCTCCCTCCACTTTGTCGAATAGGCGAGGAGCTCGCGGCAGCTTCGACCGACACCGCCGACCGACACCGCCGAGCAACGCGGGACGCGTGTCGCGACGACGAAGCGAGCGCTTCGCCGGTCGAGCAAGGTCAGCGTACTTAAGTCGTCTGTGTCGCTACTTAAGACAGGGAGCCTGTCGGATTAAGACCAGCGGTCCGCAGCCGGTACCACACTCGCGTTTGGGCTGCGTTGGCGCCGTTCCTGGTATCGGCGCGGCGCTATTTTGCTCTACGCTCGTTTTGGTACGATCGGGTTCCAACGGCTGGTCCTACGCTCGAATGCCTAGTAAACTCACGGACAAAGTCCTCCTCGAAATCGGCAAGCTTCGGGGACGCAAGCGGCCAGCGTCGAGTACGACGTTGGTGCGACGCGAGCTGCCACTAAAGATCCCGCTGTCCTTCGCACAGGAACGCCTGTGGTTCGTCGAGCAAGTGGCGCCGGGTAGTTACCTGGTTCAGGCGGCGATGCGAATCACGGGTCCGCTCCGCCTCGATCTTTGGGAGCGCGCTCTCGAATCCGTCGTGGCGCGACACGACGCACTTCGGGCAACCTTCCATACCGACGAAGAAGGGCGCGCGTATCAGGAGCTTCATGACGACGTCGCCGGACGCCTCTCGGTTCAAGCCTGCAGAGCCAGCGAGACACTCGAGGATGCAACGTTCCGCATCGCGGCGGTAGAGCAAGCCGCGGGCGTCGCGCTATCGAACGGCCCGGTGCTGCGATGTGCGATCGTCGTGCGGGGACCGCTCGAGCATGCGGCGCTCTTCACCCTGCATCATCTCGTGAGCGATGGGTGGTCGGTTGCGATCTTCGTCCACGACCTCTCCGAGTTCTATCGTGCGGCCGAGGAAGGCCGTGAGCCTCGACTCACGCACCTTCCATTGCGGTTCGTCGATTACGCATTGTGGGAGCGCGAGCGCGTCCAAGGGCCCGAGCTCGAACGACTGAGAAACTATTGGAAGAAGCAGCTGACCGGCGCGCCACCCGTACTCGAGCTGCCGACCGACCGTCCGCGCGACGCCCCTCGCACCCACGCGACTCGCCGCATAACGCTACCCATCCCGAGTGCCGTCGATCTTCGCCTCGTCGACCTCGGGCGCTCCCGCGGCGCCAGTCCGTTCATGACCTACCTCGCAGTGTGCGCTTTGCTTCTAGGTCGCACCGCACGGGCGGAGGACATGATCATCGGGACGCAAGTCGCCTTGCGGGATCAGCCCGACCTGCAAGGAATCGTCGGAATCCTTCTGAACGGCTTGGCGCTTCGCATCGCGGCTCCCCCATCGAGCACGTTCCGTGAGCTCCTCGAACGGGTAAAAGTCGTGTGCTTGGGCGCGTACGAACACCAAACGTATCCGTTCGAACGTGTCGTGGCCGACCTTGACGTTCCGCGATCCGCGAAGCGACACCCGGTGTTTCAAGTCCACTTCGCGGTCGACAACTTTCCTGGCGCCAAGGAATCGAGCGGCGGCCTGCAGATGCGGCAAATCGAGCTCGAGGCAACTGCGTCCGAGCTCGATCTCAGTCTCCGTCTGACAACTTCGGCTTCCGACGTGCGCTGCATCGTCGCGGAGTACAGCCGCGACTTGTTCGACGATTCCACGATCGAGGAGATGCTCTCGCGGTTCCTTCGTTTGGCCGAGCTCATCGGCGAGGGCGCAACTCAGACGGCGTCGCTCGAGCAGCTCTTCATTCGCGCGAGCACCGAAGAGCAGCGAGAAACGCTAGCGCTTCTTCAAGAAAGCGAACGTCAGCAGATGCGAAACGCTGCGGAGCTCGCGTTCTGGCGTGACGAGCTTCGCGGTGCGCCGCTGGAGCTGAATCTTCCGAAGGACGATCTTCGACGCAATCGCACTGCCAGCATGAACGCGCGCTCGACGGTCTCCCGTGCGCTCGAGCTGCCGGGCGTCGAGCCCCTGCGAGACATCGAGGAGCGCGAGGGAGTCACGACATCGGTCGTGCTGCTCGCTGCATACTTCGCGTTCTTGTCGAAGATCGCGGGAGCGCGTGACATCGTCATTGGGTTTGGCGAGCGGTCGGCGACAGAAACATTCCCTTTGCGTGCCGCCTGGCCTCGGAACGCGACCTTTCGCGACGTCGTTCGAGAGGTGAAGTCACGGATGCAACGGGCACGCGCGCACGCCCCGTTCACATCGGTTGAAGCCATCGACAGCGGCGCCTCTCTAGTCCCCTCTTCGGTCTCGCAAGTGCTCTTCGTTCTCGACGAGTCGCCGCGGGTGCTCGGCGACAGTCGCGCGCAAGGCATTGCACACGCCTCCGCCACATTCGAGATTTCGCTCTCGATCACGCACTCAGAAGGACGACAAGAAGCCTCGTTCGACTACGACACGACGCTCTTCGAGAAGAGCACCGTCGAGCGTTTCGCTCTCCACTTCACGCGTCTCCTTGGCTCCGCCATCTCTCGACCAGACGAACCGGCCGAGCGCTTGCCGGTCCTCGACGGCAACGAAGAGCGTGCGTTGATCGACCTCGGAAATGGCGGCGCTCCCGAGATCGGACCGTCTGTGCTCCACGAGCAGTTCCGTCTCCAAGCGGAGCGCACTCCGCGCGCAACTGCGATCGTCTTTCGCGATGGGTCGCTGACGTATGCGGAGCTCGAGGAGGCCTCCAACCGTCTCGCGAGTGCGCTGCGAACGGCAGGCGTACGAACGGGTCATATCGTCCCCATCCTTTTCGATCGCTCGGCCGATACCGTAACGGCCATCCTCGCGGTCCTCAAAGCAGGTGCGGCCTATGTACCGCTCGAGCGGGCGATTCCGAACGCACGCGCACGCGCGATCCTCGACAAAGTCGGCGCGCGCGTCGCCGTCTCGTGGAGGAGCCTCGCGGGTCACGAATGGCTCGCGGGTCTCGTCACGCTTTTCGTGGACGACGAGGCGCGCAAAGGGTCCGACGAGGACGCGCATCGCCTTTGGAGCCTCCCCCGCGCGCTCGATCCGCGCTCGCCTGCCTACCTCATCTTCACGTCTGGCTCGACTGGCGAGCCGAAGGGCGTGCTCCTCGCCCACCGCGCTGTCGCCGATGTCGCACGAGCTCACGAGCTGGCGACCGCCATGGGTCCAAGTGATCGCGTATTGCAGTTCGCTTCGTATACGTTCGATGCGTCCGTTGCGGAGACGTTCACCGCACTGCTCTGCGGCGCAACGCTCGTGATCTGCCCCGAAGCCGAGCGCGCCGATCCACTCTCCTTTTGCGAGCGAGAGAGCATCACGATCGCAACGTTTCCTCCCGCCGTCTTGGCTGCTGGCCCTTTACCCCCGAGCCTCCGCAGCATCGTCAGCGCGGGTGAAGCCGCGAGCGCGCACGTGCTGTCGCATGCAAAGACCCGACGCCTCGTCAACGCCTACGGACCGACCGAAGGCACGGTTTGCGCGACGATGCTCGTAATGACGCCGGACGGCGATTCGCGATCGATCGGCAAACCGATCCCGGGCGTGCAAACGTACGTCGTCGACGAGCGACTCGCGCTGACGGCGCCTGGGGTCGCCGGCGAGCTCTGCATTGCAGGCGACAACCTGGCGCACGGCTACCTAGGTCGCGGTGACCTCACGGCGGAGCGTTTCGTGCCCGACCCCTACTCCGCAGCACCGGGCACGCGCATGTACCGTACCGGCGATCTCGTTCGGCAACGGCGCGACGGCGTCGACTTTCTCGGGCGCATCGACTTCCAGATCAAGCTGCGCGGCTTTCGTGTCGAGCTCGGTGAGATCGAAAGTGTCATCGCGTCGATCGCGGGCATCCGGGGGTGCGCCGTCGTCCTCCGAGAAACCTCGAGTGAAAAACGCCTCGTCGCTTATGTCCAGGGCACCGTCTCCGAGGACGCGATCGAGCGTCACGTGCGTAGTGAGCTCCCTGAATACATGGTGCCGACGGCGTTCGTCTTCCTCGACGCCCTGCCGCTCAACGCGAGCGGAAAAGTCGATCGGAAAGCGCTCCCCGCACCGGATGCGAGCTCCGCATTCGCCAACTTCGCAGCTCCCCGCACCGCCGTCGAAGCGGCGATTGCGCAAGCCTTCGCGCAAACCCTCGGCCTCGAGCGTGTTGGCATCCGCGATGATTTCTTCGCGCTCGGCGGTGATTCCATTCGTGCAATGCAAGTCGTTGCGAAAATTCGGAGCGCCGGATTTTCGACACGCGTTGCGGAGCTGTTCGAGAACTCCACCGTCACCGCGCTCGCCGCTGCCGTAACCCCTCTCGTCGAAGGACGACCGACAGCCGCCTTCGTTCCTGGACCTGCACCTCTCGGCGCAATTCAAAGCTGGTTCTTCGAGCATCACGGCGCTCTCGCCCATTTCAATCAATCACTCCTGCTTGCGCTCCACATCACGCCTTCCGCCTCCATCGAGAAGGTCTCCGAAGCGTTGGCGATCGTCGCGAGTCACCACGACGCCTTACGCCATCGGTTTTTGCTCACTGCTGAAGGCACTTGGTCTCAAGAGGCACTGGCCGACGCGCCCGCCCCGCCCGTCGACTTCGTCGACCTCTCGTCTGTACCTCCGGCTTCGGTGGGAAGCGCGCTCGAAAGAGTGTGCTCCAATCTTCAGAGCAATCTTGATTTGACGCGCGGACCGCTCTTTCGCGGCGCGTATGTACGATTGGCAGAAGGTCGGTCGCGACTCTTCCTAGTCGCGCACCATCTCGTCATCGATGGAGTGTCATGGCGCATTCTCGTCGACGACTTGACGCTCCTTCTTTCATCGCCGCGACCTTCCGCGTCCATCGCTCTCCCGAAGAAGACGTCGTCGTTCCGCTCGTGGCTCCTCCGCATGAGCGAGCTCGCGGTCTCCGATGCGTACGAAGCTCATGCGCGACACTGGCTCGCTCTCCCATGGACGTCGCTGGCGCCGCTCCGGACCGATCGCACGCCCAAACGCGACGCGACACGGCGCGAGACCGACACGCGCTCGACGACGCTCGATCGTGAGACGACGCTTATGGCCCTCGGCGCCGCACTCGTGCCGCTGAAGCTCCATATCGACGAGCTACTTCTCGCAGCGCTTGGTTGCGCCGTCCACGAAGACGATGACAAGGCCTTCGCGCTCACGCTCGAAGGACACGGGCGTGACGAAGAAGCGTCCGCGCTCGACGTATCGCGCACTGTCGGGTGGTTCACGTCTGCCTTCCCCGTCCTTCTTTCTTGGAAGGCAAACGACACGACGACGCAGATTCTCCTCTCCGTCAAAGAGTCCCTACGCGCTCTGCCGCTACGCGGCATCCCGTTCGGCGTCGTCGCGGCGCACGGACGCGCAGAGACGGCGCACGCGCTGAGAGCGCTCCCCACGCCTTCCATTTCATTCAACTATCTCGGTCAAACGAGCGCGGGCGGTGATCTTCGCGGGGAGCTGCCTGCTCTCGCCCTCGCTACCGAGAGCACCGGCAGCGACGTTGCCGCCGATGCGCGCGCAGTTCCACTCCTCGACTTCAACCTCGTCGAAGCCGAAGGACAGCTCGTCGTTCATTGCACGTACCGCACCGATGCCTTCGACGAGGGCAGCATCGAGAAGCTGCTCGCACGTTTCGCGAGCGAGCTCGAGCGTCTCACGGTAGCCGCCGCCGTTGCCACGCCGACCCTCTCACCAGCCGACTTTCCGCTCGTGAAGCTCTCGAGGCACGATCTCGACGTCGTCTTTGCAAACGTCGATGAGGGCGATATCGACGACATCCTCCCCCTCTCGCCGCTCCAGGCTGGATTGCTCGTTCAATCGCTCCGTGCGAACGACGACACGTATCTCGTTCATGCCCGATACGAGTTCGACACGTCGCTCGATCACGGCGCGTTCCAGCAAGCATATCGAATCGTCACGCAGCGCTTCGACGCCCTCCGCACCCTCATTCTCTGGGACGGACTTCACGAGCCACTCCAGGTCGTGCGAAAGATCGGGGCAAGTCATTTCGACGTTCGAGACGTTGGCCACCTCGCCGCCGAGCAGCAGCTTGCGTACATCGATGACGCCTACGAATCCCTGATGCGGTTGCGTATTCCTTCCGAGCCCCACCTCGTTCTCGTGCTCGGCTCCGACGCGTACACTCTCCTCAGTTGCCAACATCACAGCACCACCGACGGTTGGTCGAACGGTCTCGTGCTTGCCGAAGTCGCCAAAGCGTATGCCGACCTAACGAACGGAAGAATTCCTTCCGAAACGAAAGGGCCACGCTTTCGCAACTACATCGCTTGGCTCGCAGCACGCTCCACCGAATCGGAACGGTCATTCTGGAAGAACTACCTTCGAGACGCGCAACCCACGCGACTCCTCGGTCTCCTCCCGCCCGGGAGCGATGCGCCACGCCGATCTCATTCCGTCACGATCACGCTCACCAAGAACGACACCGAGGCGCTCACGAGGCAAGCCGCGACTCTCCACGTGACCGCCAGCACGCTGGTGCTCGCGGCGTGGGCACTCACCATCGCGGTCCACTCCGAAGAATCGGACCTCCTCCTCGGAATGACGGTCTCGGGGCGAGACAACGGCATCGACAACGCGTTCGCACTCGTCGGCCCGCTTCTCAATTCCATCACCGTGCGCGTCGCGCTGGAGAACGTGCCTGCGAGCGATTGGGTACGAAAGCTTCAACGCAACCTCCTCGAGCTCCAGCCTTTTCATCATTCGCCGCTCACGCTGGCCCAACAAGCATCCGCGATTCCCCAAGCTCTTTTCGACACGCTCTTCGTCTTCGAGAATTACCCCGTCGATCAAGAGGCGCTCGCGTCCTCCGGGCTACCACTCCGCGAGCTCCGGGCCGAGGACCCCACGCACTACCTTCTCAACGCCTCGTCCACGCTCACTGATGTCCTTCGCGTCACCTTGCGCTTCGACCTTGCTCGCGTTCCGAGCTCACTCGCGGAGCAGTTCGCCTCGACTCTCGAGCGCACCCTCGTTCGCTTCGCCATTGGACCTCTCGAAAAACCCGCAACGTCCTGGCCGTGGCTGCAGGCCCTCGAGGAGCGCACGCGTCGGGCGGCGGACCTCACTTTCTGGAAGTCCGAACTCGAGGATGTGGACTTGGTGCTCGGCTTTCCAGCCGACGCCTTAGCGGACGCGACGGCGATTCCGACCGTGTCGCAGACGACGAGCCGCATCGCGCCCAGCAACACCCTGCGCCTTCGAGCGTTCGCAGAGCGCGAGGGAAGTTCGCTCGCGAAGGTACTCTTCGCCGCGTACGCCATTTTCATTGCAAAACACACGCAACGACGTGACCTCGTGATCGGGCTGGACGCGTCTTTCGACGGAGGCGATCCGAGCGATGAACGTCCCGATTCGGGGCCCCACCATTTTCCCGTGCGAGTGAGGCAGGCAACGGGCGCTTCGTTCTCGAAGATCTTGGAAGCGGTTACGCGGCAAGCGCGGCGAGCGAGCGAACATGGCGAAGTGGCCCTGTCGCAGATTCTGGCGGTCGTTCCAGGCGCCCTGCGTGACGGTCGGACGTCACTCTTTCAGACGGCATTCACCTTCGAGGCTGAATCTCCGAACGAACGAACGAACGCCGTCGACCAGCGACACCTAGAGGGATTGGAGCTCGCGCTCACCTGCACGCCCTCCCAAGACGGATCGCTCGATCTCACTTTCCACCGGACGACGTCGCTCTTCTCGGAGGCCACCGCTCGCACATGGCACGACCGCTTTGCGGGACTTCTCTCACAGCTAGACACACGGGCAACCGCCTTCGAGCTTGCGACGAAGAGCGAGCGCACATTCGTCACCGAGAATTGGAACGCGACCGCGGCGCCGTACGACATCTACGAGCCAGTGCATCAGCTCATTGCGAAACGAGCGGCGCTCATGCCTTCTGCGGTAGCGCTGATCAGCGAAGAAGCCACGCTCACGTATCGGGAGGTCGACGCGCGGGCCAGTCGTCTTGCGCGCCTTCTCGTGCGAAAAGGCATCGCACAGAACAGCGTCGTCGCGCTCAACATGAATCGCTCGTTCGAGCTCGTCATCTCGATGTTGGCCGTCCTGAAAGCGGGCTGCGCCTATCTCCCCCTCGATCCCGAGAACCCGAAGGCGCGTCTTCAATACTGTCTGCGCGACTCGAACGCAGCGGCGCTCCTCGTCGACGAGGCCAACCGCGATTCGTTTCCGAGTGAAGATATTTTCGTCGCCGTCATCGATGCAGCCGTGTCCGTTGCCCGCGAAGAATCCGATGCTGAATTCGCGCTTCCTTCGCACCTCCTCCAAGTCATGTACGTGCTCTACACGTCGGGCTCGACGGGCAAGCCCAAGGGAGTCGCGGTCCAGCATCTCGGCGTGCTCAATCACGTGCTTTGGCGCCAGACCATCGTCAACGTCGGTCCCAGCACGACCATTCTTCAGCGCACATCGCATAGTTTCGACGGCTCGGTGTGGTGGTTCTTCGGTCCGCTCTGTTTCGGCGGGCGCATCGTCCTCGCTTCGCCGGGCAAGCACTGGGACTCTGGCTACCTTTGCACCCTGATCGAGCGGTGGTCATGCGAAGCAGTCGAAGCTTCACCGAGCTTCTTGCGGGCGATGGTCGATGTCGGCGGCATCGAACGGTGCAAGTCGATTCGCTGGTTCTTCATCGGCGGCGAAGCGATGACGCAGGATCTCGTTGCGGCGTATCGCGCGCGCGGAGGCGAGGCCGAGCTTCACGACGGGTACGGTCCGACGGAGGCGACCATCATGGTGCTCGATACGGCGTATCGACACGGCGAACCTCGTAGGCCGATCCGCTTCGGCGCCCCGTTTCGCAACACTCGCATCTACCTCGCCGACGATGAGATGTGTCTCACACCGCTCGGCTCGATCGGGGAGATGATGATCGGCGGTGATTGTCTCGCGCGCGGATACCACGAACACCCCGAGCTCACCGCCGAGCGATTCGTGCCCGACCCATTCAGCGGTGAAGCGGGGGCGCGGGTCTACCTCACGGGCGATCTCGGGCGCCTTCGTGCGAACGGCGAGCTGGAGTTCATTGGCCGCAAAGACAACCAGGTGAAAATTCGTGGCTTCCGCGTCGAGCTCCTCGAAATCGAAGCGCGGTTGCTGAACCTCGACGGCGTGAAGGAAGCAGCCGTCGTGCTCCACCTCGATCCAGCGCGCGGCAACGAGCTCGTCACCTATCTCGTTCTGAAACCGGATGCGAACGTCGCTTCTTTGCGCGATGCGCTCTCGAAGGATCTTCCGCATTACATGGTGCCGGCCCACTGGCAGGTTCTCGAAGAGATGCCGATCAACGGCAGCGGCAAACTCGATCGCGCCCGTCTGCCCGCTCTCGAAACCTCGAGTATCGAGGAGGAGTATGTGGAGCCGGCGACGCTCGAAGAAGAAGTGATCGCCAAGATCTTCGCAAGTCTCACTGGCAGGCCGCGAGTGAGCGCCACCGACGACTTTTTTGCACTCGGTGGCCATTCTCTGACCGCGATGCGGGTCGTCGCGCGCATTCGCGATGAGCTCGACGTCGAAGTCCCACTGCGTACGCTCTTTTCCTCGTCATCGCCGCGAGCATTGGGAACGGCGATTGAAGAGCTGATGATGGCTGCCGTCCTAGAAGACGAAGAGACTACCGCGGGCGCTTCTTCGGAAGGTCCGGCCAAAGACGACCAAGAATGAGTCGCGCAGGCGGGATACGCGCATGACCGAACGCAAGGACAAGGCGAAGCTCACGAAAGACGAGCTCCGCGAGCTCTACCGTCAGACGCGAGCGAAGAAGGGCGCAGCTCAGACCTCGCGAATCGGCGCTGCACCGGCTGCAGACGATTACGACGTATCGCATTCGCAAGAGCGTCTCTTCTTTCTCGACCGGCTCAGCGGGGGTTCTCCCGCCTATACGATCGCTCAAGGCTTCACCGTGGCTGGCGCGTTCGATGTCGTGGCCTTCGAGGCCGCTCTCGCAACGATCGTAAGCCGCCACGAAGTGCTGCGCACTCGGTTCATCGAGCGCGACGGAATCGTTCGGCAGCGGATCGATCGGGAAGGCGCATCCCGATTGAGCGTCGTCGACGCAGCGGGATGGACAGCGAACGAGATCGAGTCGTGGGTGCGAACAGAAAAGAGCCACGCCTTCGATCTCGCGAGAGACGTCCTTTTTCGTGCGGCGACTCTCCGCAAGTCCGATCGCGAACATCTCCTCGTCGTCAGTCTCCACCACATCGTCTGCGACGGCTGGTCGATCCGAATCTTGATGCGCGAAGTCGCCATCGCCTATTCGGCGGCCGCCAATGGCACGAAGCCTGATCTGACTCCCCTACCGATTCGTTTCGTCGACTACGCGGTCTGGCAGCGCCAGAAGTACTCGGGAGACGCCCTACAGCGTGAGTTGGAGTTTTGGCGCACGGAGCTTTCCGGCGTCCCGACGACGCTCGAGCTTTCGACGGACAAGGTGCGGCCGGCGATGCAAACCGCGGCTGGTGCAATCATCGTGAGCTCGATTCCATCGGCGACGATGGCGCGATTGCGTGCGCTTGCGACCGAGAACGAGGCGACGCTCTTCATGGTGCTCCTCACGGGGTATTTCGTGCTGCTTTCGAAATGGACGGGGCGCCGTGACCTCGTCGTTGGGACGCCCATCGCCGGAAGAAGTAGCCGCGAGACAGAAGGCGTCGTCGGAATGTTCGTCAACAGCCTCCCGCTGAGAGCTGCGTGGACCGAGAGCGCGACCTTTCGCGAGCTACTTGCCGAGGTGAAGACGCGCTCTCTGCGCGCTTTCGACCACCAGGATGTTCCGCTCGCACAACTCATCGAGGCCCTGAATCTCGAACGCGATGCGAGCCGTAGCCCGCTCTTCCAAACGATGTTCGGCGTCAACAACGTCTCCGATGGGGAAAAAGAGCAGAGCTCAGGACCGAGGTTCACGCAGCTCGACGACGACATCAACGCAGCCCAATTCGACATCGAAGTAGGTTGTGTCGAAAACCCGGACGGAACCCTCGGCGAGGGCTTCATTTACAACGTCGATCTTTTTGAACGCCCGACGGTCGCGAAGATGGTGGACCTCTTCGAGGAGATCCTCGATGTGGCAGCAACGAACCCGGACACTGCTGTCTCCGCGCTTCCTTCGCTCTCGGAGAAACATCGCACGCTCCTCTTCACTGAGTGGAACGCAACCAATCGGCCCGACGGCGGTGACCTCAGGGCGAGGCTACGTCGGCAGGCCGCGGTCGACGGTGACGCGATCGCGGTGTCCGATGGTACGAGGACGTACTCGTATTCCACGCTCGTCGAGAAGAGCGTGCGTCTTGCACAAGGTCTTTGCGAGCTCGGGATTGGCTTGGAGTCTCGAGTAGGCATCGCGATGACGCGATCGGCCGACATGCTGGTCGCGCTGCTCGGCGTTCATTTGGCGGGTGGTGCGTGGGTGCCGCTCGACATCGAATATCCGAAGGAGCGCCTTCAATTCATCATCGAGGATTCCGGGATCGCGCTCGTTCTGACGGGCGACGGGGATGAAGTGGATCTCTCGCTGTCGAACGTACCGAGGGTATCGGTACATGCGGCGGCGGCGGCGCGACCACCATCGAGAGTGCAGCCTGTCGACGAGCGCACACGTCACTCCTCGAGTGCCGCGTACATCATCTATACGTCTGGCTCTACGGGTAAACCAAAGGGGGCACTCGTCGAGGATGCCGGGATGATGAATCATCTCGATGCCAAGATCGACGCGCTGGCGCTGACGCGGGTCGATGTCGTCGCGCAGACCGCCTCGCACTGTTTCGACATCTCGGTGTGGCAGTTCCTCGTGGCGTTGCTCGTGGGCGCGCGAACACATGTCGTCGGCAACGAGTCGATCATGAACCCGGAGGCGCTCCTCACGGATCTCGAAGACTCATCGACGACGATCTTCGAGCCCGTTCCTTCGCTCCTTCGTGTCGTCGTCGAGCGGCTCGCCGATCCGCATGCGCTCGGATGCCTTCGATGGGTCATTCCGACGGGTGAAGCCCTTCCGATCGAGCTCGCGACGGAATGGCTGCGCCTGCGTTCGAACATCCCACTGATGAATGCGTATGGGCCCACCGAGTGCTCTGACGACGTGACGCACTATGTCGTGCGCGCCACATCGAGCCTTCAGCGGATGCCGATCGGTACGCCAATCCGCAACATCCAGCTACATGTGGTCGATCGCGCGGGTCGCCTCGCACCTCTCGGCGCATCCGGAGAGCTTTACGTGAGTGGTGTGGGTGTGGGCCGCGGGTACATCGGCCGTCCAGATCTCACGGCTTTGGTTTTCGGTCCGGATGCATTTTCGAATCGCGAGGGTGCTCGCAGCTATCGCACGGGAGATGTCGCGCGATGGAACGCACGAGGCGAGCTCGAATACCTCGGCCGCATCGGTCATCAGGTGAAGCTGCGCGGGTTTCGCATCGAGCTCGGAGAGATCGAGACGGCGCTCGGCGAGGAAGCGGGCGTGTCTTCGTGCGCCGTCTTGCTGCGCGAAGAGGTAGCGGGTCGCGC
>JAHFDV010000393.1 GCA_023248815.1 Myxococcales bacterium | reverse complement strand
GAGGGCGATGAGCTCCTTGATGCCGCCCGAAGCGCTCTCGCTCGTCGAGAGGATCTCGATCTTCCAGCCGACCGTCTCGGCGTAGCGCGAGTACATGCGAAAGAGATCGGCGGCAAAGAGCGCCGCTTCTTCTCCACCTTCACCGCTGCGGATTTCCAAGATCGTGTTGCGCTTGTCGTTCGGATCTTGCGGCAAGAGCAGCATCTGAATGGTCTCGGCGAGCGCCGTCTGGCGTTCGCGAAGCTCCGAGAGCTCCATCTCTGCGAGCTCGCGAAGCTCGGGGTCGGCGAGGGCCGCTTCGTCTTCGGCGATCTTCTTTTCGACATCACGAAACGCGCGAAACTCCGTGACGAGGCCCTCGAGCTCCGCACGCTCTTTGTTGAGCTTCGTGAGCTCCGCGCGGTTCGAGAGAACCTCGGGACGACAGAGGAGATCGTCGAGCTCGACGTAGCGCTTCGAAAGGTATTCGAGCTTTTCGAGTGGCAACATGCGGGGAGGGCGCGATCTTCCGAATTCTTCGATCAGGCTGCGCGAAGCGTTTCGGCAGACGAGAGCGAAGCGAAGTCGGGGAAGCGAACGTCGTCCCCGTCGCGACCTTGTCCATTTTCACGGAAGAGCGTGACGCGAAGCGATGCGAGTGCGACTTCGAGCTGCGAATCATCGGGCTCGACCGTCGTGATCTTCTGAACGAGGAACCCGGGCAAGAGGAGAACGCGAAGCGGACCCGTCGTGCAGTAGCGCGCGAAGAGGCGCTGAAGCTCGAAGGTTGCGCCTGCCATCAAGGGAAGGAACGGCAGCTTCGCGGCGAAGAAGACGATCTGGTCGAGCCAGCGGCTGCCCGTGGCGATCGGCGGCAAGATCGCGCCGATGAGCGTGAAGAAGCAGATCGAGACGATCGCAATCATCACGAGAAAGGTCGTGCCACAGCGAGCGTGGAGCGTCGTCTTCTTGCGTGCATTCTCGACCGTGAGCGCCTCTTGCGCCTCGTAGGTGGTGATCGTCTTGTGCTCGGCGCCGTGATACTGGAACATCCGCTTCACTTCGGTGACGCGGCGAAGCAGGAGCAAGTAGCTGATGACGATCGTGAGCTTCATCACTCCCGTCACGACCTGAAAGGCCGGCGATTGCGGTTTGAGGTCCAAGTGAAAGAGGCGGTTCAGCCCCTCGGCCGCGAACTGCGGAAGCGCGTACATGAAGAGGACGGCCATGACGCCCATGAGCGCCATCCCCCCACCCTTCTTCTCGTCTTTCCCACTCGTCGCGCGACGCGCCGAGACAGGCGCTGCGTCGCCGCCTTCATCCGTCGCAAGAAGCGAGAGCGAGACGCCGAAGCGGAGCAGCGAAAGACGCACCGACTGCACGAGGGTGCGAAGTGAAAAGAGCGCGAGCGTCGAGCCCGGCGTCGATGCGGCGGCAGCTGCCCCTTCTTTGGCGACGTAGTCCGCCTCGAAGTGGTCGGCCGAAAACCTCAGTGCCTCGTTGCCGATCCGCAGGGACTCGACCAGCGAGTGGATGCCGCGCACGAAGGGCAGCTTTCGAAACCCCGTCCGCGTGTCGCTCATTCCGCGCTCCCGGACGACGAGCGAACCGTCTTTGCGGCGCACGACGATCGCGAAGGAGGTCGGCGAGCGCATCATGACGCCCTCGAGAACGGCTTGTCCGCCGATGTAAGGGCGTGCTGGGGCTTCGTTCGACATGTCGTTCAGTATAGATCGCGCGACCGCTGGCTTCATTTGATTCGGCACCCTGAAAAACTAACCCTGAATGGCTCCCTGTCTCGCTTTTCGGGCGACAAATGACCGGGCGCAGACAAAAGGAAAACGGCGCGAAAACCGCGCCGTCTTTCAAGAAAACTGCGGGCACTCGAAAGCGCCCGCAATCCGTGGTTGCGACTCAAGCCTCGGCTTTGGTCGCTTCCTTGTCGGCGCCTTCTTTGGCAGCAGCGTCTTTGCCGAGGTTGTCCTTGGCGGCGTAACGCTTGCGGAAGCGATCGACGCGGCCTGCGGTGTCCATCAGCTTCTGCGTGCCCGTGTAGAACGGGTGGCAGTTCGAGCAGATGTCGACTTGGAAGTCGCCACGCGTGGACTTGGTGACGAACTTGTTACCGCACGCGCACGCAACGTGGACCGCGGGGTAATTGGGGTGAATTCCTTCTTTCATGACTTTCTCCATTCGAGCGAGAGGGCGAGTACCTCTCTTTTCCTAGGCAGCAAGACTTGCGCTCGGCACGGCCTTGGGTTGCGTTAGGGCCGCGTAACCTAACTCTGAAATTCTCGAGTGGCAAGGTCGGCACGTAGCGGTCGCTCACGTGCGGAGAGCACCGCAATCACGCCTGATATCAGCCTGTTACGATGGGAAAGTCTTCGGTCCCGCTGGGATCTCGTGGGAGAGACACCTCGAAGTGTGCTCCTCCCACGGCGGGAAGTGCCACGAGGTCTCCTCCCTGATTGCGGACGAGTGACCGCGCCGTAGCGAGTCCGAGCCCGAGCCCGAGCGGCTTCGACGTGTTCAATGGTTCGAAGAGTCGGCGGCGGACGGACTCGACGATTCCGGGTCCGGTGTCGACGAATGCGAGGACGACGAATGCGCCTTCGTCGCGGCATGTGATCGTCAACGACCCTTCTTCTCCCATCGCCTCGAACGCGTTGCGCACGAGATTCGCGAGCGCATCGCGACACTGGCGTTCGTCGACGAGGACATCGAGATAGGAGTCGCCGCGAACCGTGACGGGGAACGCCAGCTCGGACTTCGCATGCGCGAGGGCAGCATCGATGAGAGCTTTGACCTTCACGCGTTTGCGAGTGGGCGGACGCACGCGCGCAAAATCGATGAGGTCGGTGATGATGCGGTTCGCTTCCCAGATCTCTTCGTCGACGATCGCAATCGCTTGCGCCGCTTCGAGATCGCCTTGCAGCACTTTCTTGAGACGCCGCCGCAACACCGCAACGGCATTCGCCATGGCCGCGAGCGGATTTCGAATTTGGTGCGCGAGTCCTCCCGCGAGCTGCCCCAAGACGGCGAGCCGTTCACGGCGAACGAGCGCCTCTTGCATGTCGCGAAGCTCGTTCGTGCGCGCTTCGACGCTTGCCTCGAGCGCTTCGTTCGAGACGCGCAGCGCGGCTTCGGTCAGCTTGATGGGCGTGATGTCGTGGATGATGCCAACGACGTGCGTGATCGCGCCGGTCTCGTCGAAGAGCGGCGCTTTCGTCGTCGCCAGTTTCCGAACGGATCCATCGGGTCGCGTGATCGACTCCTCTTCGATGATGACGGTTTCGGCGTTGCCGAAGACTCGTCGATCGCTCGCACGGAATCCCTCGGCTTCGGTCGCCGGGAAGAAGTCGAAGTCGCTCTTTCCAATCAGCTCTTCACGCTTGTGGCCGAAGAGCTCGCAGGCTGCACGATTGAGCACGACCCAGCGGTATTCGCGATCCTTCACGAAGATCGGATGGGCGATTTGTTCGACGATCGCGGCGTAGAAGGCCTCGCCGTTCGCTCCGCTCCGAACTGCCTCGCGTGCCGTCATCCGTTAACTACTTCGCGCCAACGCGACCAATTGTCTATCGGTTCTTTCGCCGCTCAAGCGCCGGCGTCTTCGAATGCTTCCTGGATTTCGCGAATCGTCTCTTTCGCGCGCGCATAAAATCGAAGCTCGCCAAGGAGTCCGAGCGCGGCGCCGGCCTCATGCGCATCGGCGGTTCTTTCGGCTGAAAAGAGCTTCGCAAAACGCTGCTCGAGCGTTGCGAGCTTGGAGTCGACTTCTGCAGACACCCTCGTGACGGCGCTCGGATCCTTCCGAGACTTCGCCTCGTCTAGACTTTCGCGAAGCTCCATCATCTCCATCAAGAAAGAAGGGGCGGTCTTCGGCTCCGAGGTCTCTCCCACCGTGGCGCCAGCCAGACGAAACAATGCCTCGGCACGACGAATGGGATCGCGGACGATGCGCCACGCTTCGTTGACGTCGGCAGCCTCGGAGAGCGCGCGATTGCGCTCGGCGGGAGCCGCACCGAGGTAGCGGTCCGGGTGAAGTGCTCGCGAGAGCTCGCGATGATTTTTCTCGGCTGCTTTGCGATCGATCGCGAATCCGCGCGGGATTCCGAGACGCGCGAACGGATCGAGCATCGGTTTATCGAGCGCTCAAACCGAGAAGCTGTGACCGCAGCCACAGTTCGACTTCTCGTTCGGATTCACGAACTTGAAGCCTTGCTTCATCAGCGTCTGTTCCCACTCGAGAACGCTGCCGTCCAAGTAGAGGAGGCTTTTCGGATCGACGACGACCTTCACGTCGCCGTAGTCGAGCACCATGTCACGCGCGCGGGGCGGACCATCGTGAAACTCGATGACGTACGAAAAGCCCGAGCAACCGCCGCCCTTCACGCCCACGCGCAACGCATCGCCCTTGCCGCGCTTCTTGATCTGACGACGAATCGCATCGACCGCTTTCGGATCGACGGAGAAGTTCAGCTTCTTCGAGACGGGTGGTTCGGTCGGCGACGCGGTGTGCGCTGCGGATGGTGTGACGGTTTGGGCTTCGGTCGTGGACACGGGGTTACTCCGCGGAGATGGTCGTTTCGTTCTTCGATTTGCCGGCTGCGACAGCTTCACGAAGAGCCGCTTGCTTCTGGCGATAGTCGGCGATGGCGCTCTTGATCGCGTCTTCGGCGAGAACCGAGCAGTGAATCTTCACGGGAGGAAGATTGAGCTCTTCGACGATCGCGCTGTTCTTGAGACTCTCTGCTTCGTCGAGCGACTTGCCCTTGATCCACTCGGTCGCGAGAGAGGAGGATGCGATTGCCGAGCCGCAGCCGAACGTCTTGAACTTTGCATCCTCGATGATGCCGTCGTTCGAGACTTTGATCTGGAGGCGCATCACGTCACCGCAAGCGGGCGCGCCGACGAGGCCGGTGCCGACGTTCGCGTCGTCCTTGTCGAGCGTGCCGACGTTCCGGGGATTCTCTGCGTGTTCGACGACTTTTTCACTGTAGGCCATGATGATTTCTCCTTTTTGAATCTTCGTGCGCACGCCCTAAGCGGCGCGCGGTTTTTCGTTTCGCACTCGTCAGTGCGCAGTCCATTGAACGGTTTTGAGATCGATGCCTTCTTTGTGCATTTCGTAGAGCGGCGACATCTCGCGAAGCTTCTCCACCTTGGCGATGACGAGCTCGGCGACGTAGTCGACCTCTTCTTCTGTCGAGAATCGACCGAGACCGAAACGAATGCTCGAGTGCGCGAGCTCGTCGCCCACGCCAAGGGCGCGAAGCACATAGCTCGGTTCGAGACTGGCCGAGGTGCACGCGGAGCCCGAGCTCACGGCAACGTCCTTGATCGCCATCATCAGCGCTTCGCCTTCGACGAACGCGAAAGATAGATTGAGGTTTCCCGACAAGCGGTGCTCGGTCGAACCGTTGATGAACGTCTCTTCGAGACGGTCTTGGATCTTCGTGCGGAGGCGTTCACGAAGAGCTTCGAGGCGCTTCGATTCTGCCGCGCCTTCTTCGCGCATGATCTCGCACGCCTTACCGAAGCCGACGATCGCCGGAACATTGAGCGTGCCCGAACGAGAGCCGCGCTCGTGTCCGCCGCCGTCGATCTGCGCGACGATGCGAACACGTGGCTTCGCGCGACGAACGAAGAGAGCACCGACGCCCTTCGGACCGTAAATTTTGTGAGCGGTGATGCTCGCGAGGTCGACGTTCATCGACTGCACGTCGAACGGCGTTTTTCCGAGCCCTTGCACGGCGTCCGTGTGGAGAAGGATGCCCTTCTCGCGCGTGATCTTTCCGATCTCGGCGAGGGGCTGAATCGTTCCGGTCTCGTTGTTGGCGTGCATGATCGTGACGAGGATCGTCTTGTCGGTGATGGCAGCGCGCACCGATTCTGGGGTGACGATGCCTTCCTTCGTGACGGGAAGATACGTGACCTCGAAGCCTTGCTTTTCGAGGCGCTTGCACGTGTC
>JAHFDV010000088.1 GCA_023248815.1 Myxococcales bacterium | reverse complement strand
ACGAATCGAAGCGCTCTTGGCTCTCTCCCTAGGCGGACTTCTCGTCGTCGTCTCGCGATGGTGGACGATGGAGGTCACGCGCACCGTGCACGCTCGCACGTTCGCGGCTCTGCTCTCTCATGATCCGCTGAATGAGCACCCTTTCGGGCCCGAGAGCGATTGGGAGACGTACCGCCTAATGGAAGCCGGCGAGTCGCTTTACGCTTCTCACCTTCCGCAGCTTCTCTCGGCGATCATCGCGATGCTCGTCATCGGGCCGGGCACGCTCGTGCATGCGGCGACCACCGCGAACCTGCTGCTCGTATCTGCCATCGTGGTAGCGCTCGGCGTCGCGGCCGCATCGCGGAAGCTCGCGCATCGCGCGCTCATTCGCACCGCGGAGCGCTATCAGCGAGTCGCCGAGCTCATCGGCGCTGCGGCAAAAGCCCGCCTCGAATTCATCGGAAATGGTAGCGCGCGGCACGTCGAAGCAACGGGGAATGCGGCGGTCTCGGAGTGGCAGCGCGGGAGCTTTTGGCGCTCGATTCCGCCTCTATTTTTCCGCCGGTCCGCGCTGACGGCGATCGCGCTCGTCGTCGTTGCGGTGCGTTTGTTCGGAGGCGTGGGCGTATTCGAAGAGCCGAGCACGGTGGCCGCGCTCGTCTTTTTGCCGCCCCTCCTCGCTGCGCTCTCTTCTGTCGGCGAGCTAGCCCTGTCTTCGATGCGCTTCGCCCCGCTCGCGCGCGCGATGTCGACGTCTGGTGCGGCCCCCGATCCTTCGCGCCGTATCTCACTCGATCGCGTCGAGCTGCGCGCCTTTTCCTTCGGATATGCAGAGGAGCCGATTCTGAAAGACGTATCGATCGTCTTCGGGCGCGGCCTTACTGTCCTCGCGGGCGAAAACGGCGCTGGAAAATCGACGCTGTTGAAAGCGCTCCTCGGTCTCGCGCAGGGCGCGCAAGGATCGCTCGCTTTCGACGGTGAAAAGTCTCCTCCGAAGACGGCATACCTGCCTCAAGTACCGTGTTTTCGCGATTCACTGAGCGTGCTCGACAATCTAAATCTCCTTCGCACGAGCTCGAAAGAAGAGTGGAAGATCTGGCTCGAAAAGGCGGGGATCTGGGACGCGCTCTCGCGAAAAGCGGGGGATCCCTTCGCGATCCTAGCGGGACACCTTTCGGCCGGACAACGTCAGCGGCTTGCGATGGCGCGCGCATTTCGTGATGAAGCGCCGCTCGTTTTGCTGGACGAGCCGGATGCGAATCTCGACGAGCGCGGTGTGAGCGCGCTCCTCGCATTGATCGAAGAGCGCAGAGGATCTTCGATCGTGATCGTCGCGGCGCACGCCTCGCGGCTCGTCGAAGCTGCTGATCGCGTGGTGAAGCTGGAAGGTGGACACATCGTGAACGTCGTCGAGCGCTCGTAAATGCTACGGCGTAGCTGTTACCCGAGGACAATCGGTAGCTGCACGATTCATGGGCGTGGTCGTCGCGCTCGGCTCGGGGCGTGCGATCTCCACTCGCTCGGGTGATCCGAAAGCCGCAATCAAAGCGAAATGCTCGTACGCACACGGGACGAGAGCGACGTGTGTGGGATTGGAATCACGCAGCTCTTTTCCGCGCAGCAGCTGCGCCTCGCGCGTCTCGGCAGCCGCATTGCCGGGAGGCATGCGTAGCTGAGCAAGGTCGTAGAGGACGAACGCGAGCGGCAGCACGAGAAGCCGTGCGCGCCATCTCGTCGAGGTGTTGTCGTAATGCCAAAGGCTGACCGCCGATTCGGCAAGTGGAAGCGCAAGCACCCACAGCACCGTCAAAAATGCGCGCTCCGCATGATGTGTCGGGGCTCCGCCGCGGATCTCCCCGTAGGCCAAGAACGCATAGAGCGCTACCAGCACGAGGACGAGTCGCAGCGCGCGCGAGCGAACGATGGGTGCGGTGTCACGACGAATCCCGCCGAACGCCGCGATGATCGTCGCCAGCGCTCCCAGTGTGACGAGCACGGGAGCCTCACGCCAAAGGCTCTCGGGGTATCGCAGCAAGGCTCCGAGAATGCTCTCGGGAGCCTCACCCAGGCCCGCTTTGTAGCGAGTGACGCGCGCGAAGAAGTGGAACGCGTCACCATGGCTCGTATAATTCCATCCGATCCAGGCGAGTGGGCCGAGCGCAGCCAGTAAGAGTGACTTCCACGTGCGGTTTCCCAATGCGCTCCACGCGAAGACCGCGGCGACGGGCCATGCCTCGTAGCGCGAAAGACACGCCGCGAGAACGAGCGCAGCCGTGGAACCCGTCGTGCGGTTTCGTGAAATCTCGAAAGCCGCGAGCGCGAGAATCGGCGGTACGAATCCTTCCGGCACGGGCGCAGCCGAACACCAGACATTCCAAGGCGAGAGGCTCGCAAGAACGACGGCGAGCGCTGCGGTCGTGTGACGAACGCCGTCGCGCCGCATCCCGAGATAGAAGGCGAGAGTCGCTGCCGAAGAGAGAACGACTCCGACGATGTTCGCGGTGGCGATGCTTCTCCCGAAGAGCATCATCGCTAGGCCCGTCACCCAAAAGGGGAAGGGGAGCCAACTCGTGCCGCTCGGATCGAGCTGGGGCGCGTGCGCGAACGTTTCGGAGATGACAGTCCGCGAGTAGTCGTCGTCGGAGATCTGATGAAAGCCGAACGCGTACGCGAGCAGCGCGAGCGCGGGACGCAACAAGGCGATCCCGAGGAGATAAGAGTATTCGACGCGTTCGCGCGTGGCCGAAGTCATCTCGCAGCGAGCTTGGGCACGGAGGTCCTCGAGCGCGCTTTACGCGACGACGCGAAGTCCGACGCGCTTCTTTCGCGCAGCAGAGACGAGATCGTGCGCTTCGCCAACGAGATCGTAGTCGCTCGCCTGGGTCACCGTAGCCTTACGAATCTGGCCCGCCTTCACTTCAGCGCCCGAAAGATAAATGCTGCCGTCGATCTCCGGAGCTTGGCCTTGGTGGCGCCCTTTCATGACCCACTCGTGCTCGTCGCTCGTGCCCTCGACCAACACTTCCACCGTCTCTCCGATGAGCGCGCGATTCTTCTTCTTCGCAATCGAACGCTGCGTCGTCATGAGCTTGCGGTAGCGCGCGGCGGCCACGGCCTTGGGAACCTTCTCCCCGAGGTCGAAGCTCTTCGCAGACTCTTCGTCCGAATAGCGGAACACGCCAACGTGCTCGAATTCTGCCCATTTGACGAAGTCGAGGAGCTCCTCGAATTCTTGATCGGTCTCGCCAGGATGACCAACGATGAAAGCAGTACGGAACGTGAGCTTCGGAACGGAGGTGCGAAGGCGCTCGACGACGCGACGCTGACGACCGATGCCGTGACCACGACGCATGCGCTTCAACATCGCATCGGCCGCGTGCTGCAGCGGCATGTCGACATAGGGAAGAACGCGCGGATGGTTGGCCAAGAGATCGATGAGGGCCTCGTCGATCGTCTCCGGGTACAGATAGAAGAGGCGAACCCATCGTGCGCCCGGCAAATCCGCGACGCGTTGAACGAGCTCGGAGAGACGCTCGTCTTGCTTCGACTTGAGGTCGCGACCGTACGAGATCGTGTCTTGAGAAATGAGATTCAGCTCGACGACCCCCTGCGCGATCAGCTGCTCGCATTCGCGAACGACGTCGTCGATGGGGCGCGAGCGCTGCTTCCCGCGGAACTCTGGAATCGTGCAGAATGCACACGTTCGGTTGCAGCCCTCGGCGATCTTCACGTAGGCGCTGATGCGCGAATTCGTGAGCAGGCGAGGATCCGTTGCGCGGATGACCCAATCGGCCGGGTTTCCGACCAGCATGCGTTCGGCGCCATCGTCCTTGAGGACGTCGCCGAGCTTCAACATGTCGCTCGTACCGAGGAAGTGGTCCACCTCGGGCATGTCGCGCGCGAGATCCGACGAGTATCTCTGCGAGAGGCAACCCGCGACGACGAGCCGCTTGCACGCGCCGACTGTCTTCAGCTCGGCGAGCTCCAAGATCGTATCGAGCGACTCTTTCTTGGCTTCTCCGATGAATCCACACGTATTGACGACGATGGTCTCGGCGCCTTGCGGATCATCGACGATGCGATAGCCGCTGTCTTTCGCGACGCCCAACATGACTTCGCTATCGACTCGGTTTTTTGGGCAGCCGAGGCTGACGAAGTAAATCGACTTGTTCTTCTTGGGCACGGTACTTCTCACGATCGAGGGATGGCTGCTCGCCGGGTCGCGCACTCTAGCAGAAAAGCAGGCGCGCGCTTCTTGTGGGCCTTTGATTGCGCTCCCGTCGAAGGGGCGCTGGCCTCAACGCGCTGCCTACTTGATCAGGGGGAAGGGCAGGCAACGTCGATGTTGGGAGCGTTCGGCGTGCCCTTGAAGCCGGCCTTCCACGTTCCGAGCGAGAGCGACCACTTCTTGGTCCAGACGCCGGGGTTGCCCGCGACATAACGGTCGGCGAGCTTGCAGCCGTCGGGGAAGGTGAACGACGTCCCCACGGGGAGGGACTTGAACTCGGGATAGACGAACTCGTCGAGCACGGTCTTGCCCAAGGTGACGCGAATCGTATCGCCGGAGTTTTTCAAGACGTCCGTCTTTGCCCAAGCTAGCACTTTGCCGGGCAAGCCATTGTTTTGCGCGACATCCGTAGAACCTGCGACGACGAACGTCTCGAAAGGATCGAGCTCGATCGACTCCCCGACGGTGACGCTGTCGTTGTCCGTCGTTCCGCGCGGGGAAACGATGGTGACGCCTTCGACGTCGATGCGGCAGTTGCGCGTGTTCATCAGCTCGACCCATTCGCCGGGATCGCCCGAGCCCGCGCGGCTCGACACCATGACCTCGACGACGACGAGATCTCCTGGCTTGAGATCACCCGAGCACGCCGTGACTTTGCCGCCATCTGTCGTCGACTGTCGGCTTCCCGCGTCGCTCGTGTTGGGCTTCGCGCCGATGTCGAAGATCCCGCCGTCTTCCACGACCGGCGTCGCCGGTTCACCGACGAGCGTGTTGTCGGTTTCGTCTTGGTAGACCTCGCCCTTCTTCCGCTTGGAGGAGGCTTGCGTCACCGTGCAGGCGGCCAGACCCAACGAAGCGAGCATCAACACCGAGGCGAGGGCGATGGAGGGTTTCATTGAGGAGGTTCTAAGATAGCTCGGATATGTAGGTGCGCCAGCGACAGGCAACTACCTGCTCACGCATTAAGACGCGGCCGGAGCGCCCTGCGTCGCGCGAATTCGTCGCGCGAATTGTGCAAAAAGATGAGCACTATCATGAGGTCCGGCGGCGGCTTCGGGATGGAACTGGACGCTGAACGCTCCATGCTCGACCGATTCGAGCCCTTCGCTCGTTTGATCGTTCAGGTGCTGGTGTGTCGCCCGCACGTTCTTCGGGAGCGTTTCTAGATCGACGGCGAAACCGTGATTCTGCGTCGTGATTTCTACGCGTCCCGTATCGAGCTCCTTCACGGGTTGATTGGCTCCGCGATGTCCGAACTTCAACTTGTAGGTCTTCGCGCCGAGCGCGAGCGCAAGCAGCTGATGTCCGAGACAGATGCCGAAAATGGGGCGCTTGCCGAGAAGCTCGCGAATCGTCTCGATGGCGTAAGGCACGGCGCTCGGATCGCCCGGGCCGTTCGAAAGAAAGATGCCATCGGGCGCGAGTGCGAGAATGTCTTTTGCCGACGTCGTCGCGGGGACGACGGTGACGCGTGCGCCTTCGTCGACGAGGCGTCGCAGGATGTTTCGCTTCATTCCGAAGTCGATCGCGACGACGTGGTGATCGGCTCGCTGTGCGCTCGCGAAAAATGCAGGATCCGAAGGCTCCGTCCAAGCAAAGCGTTCTTTGGGAGTGACCTCACGCACGAGGTCGAGTCCCCGCATGTCGCGATGTGCGCGCGCCTTGGCGAGGAGCTCGTCGCGCGAAGCGGTTCCGATTGCGCCGTTCTGCGAGCCGTTCTCGCGCAGGTGTTGGGTCAACGCACGCGTGTCAATCTCGGTGAGCCCCGCGACGTTCGATCGCGTGAGGTATTCGGAGAGCGTTTCTTGGCTGCGCCAATTCGAAGGCAGCGGCGAGAGAGAGCGCACGACGAAGCCGACGAGATGCGGAACGTTCGCCTCGAGATCGCTGCGCGTAATCCCAACGTTGCCCATTTCCGGCGAGGTCATCACGACGATTTGGCCGGCGTAGGAAGGGTCGGTGAGAACTTCTTCGTACCCTGAGGAGACGGTAGTGAAGACCGCTTCGCCCGCGGTGGGCGCGAGCGCTCCGAACGCGACTCCTTCGAACGTGGTTCCGTCTGCGAGAACGAGCCGCGCCTTTTGCTGGCTAGTGGTGTTTTGCGTCATGTGAGCTCCCATACGATAGCGCCATCTGCGACCGTCATCTCTACTCGCCCCTCGACTTCTTGCCCGAAGAAGGGCGTGTTCACGCTCTTCGACGCGCCGCGCTCGATGCGATGCACCCGCGCGGGATCGATGAGCGCAAAGTTGGCGCGCGCGCCCTCCTTGAGAGCGGGCGGTATCACTCCGAGGAGCTTCGAAGGCGCCGTCGAGAGAGACTCGAAAATGCGCATGAACGTGAGCACGCCCTCTTTCTCGAGTCTTCGGATGAGCGCAAATGCCGATTCGAGACCGACGATTCCGAACGCGGCTTGGGTGAACGTGCACGACTTTTCAGGCGCGCCATGCGGAGCATGGTCCGTCGCGATCATGTCGATGGTGCCATCGGCGAGGGCGGCACGGAGCGCATCGACATCTTCTTGCTCGCGGAGGGGAGGGTTCACCTTGGCGAGCGTGTTGAACGAGAGCACGGCTTCATGCGTGAGCAGGAGATGATGCGGCGTCACTTCCGCGGTGACGCGAAGGCCTCGAGATTTTGCTTCGCGAAGAAGCGCGACCGAACCATGGGTCGAAGCGTGCGCGAGATGATAGGTGCCGCCGGTGTAGCTCGCGAGCAGGAGGTCGCGCGCAACGATGATGTCTTCGGCGACGCGTGGCCAACCGCGCAGGCCGAGCCGCGTCGCGATCGCGCCTTCGTGCATTTCTGCGCCGACAGTCAACGAGTGATCTTCGGCGTGCTGAATCAACGGCACGTCGATCGTCTTCGCGTACTCGAACGCGCGCCGCATGAGCCCGCTCGAAACGACGCAGCGGCCGTCGTCAGAGAATCCGACGGCTCCGGCATCGCGCATCAACGTCATCTCGGCGAGCGTTTCGCCTTTTTGTCCCTTCGTGATTGCGCCGATCGGGAGGAGCTTCGGTCCGCCGACGGAACGGGCGCGCTCGACCATGAGCTTCGTGATCGCTGCCGTATCGTTCACGGGGCTCGTGTTCGGCATCGCCGCCACGGCGACGTAGCCGCCACGCGCCGCGGCGCGGAGGCCGCTCTCGATGTCTTCTTTCGATTCGAATCCAGGCTCGCGAAAATGCGCGTGCGCATCGACGAATCCCGGGCCGAGAATCTTCCCTGAAGCTTCGACGACACGTGAGTCTTCTGGACCACGTGCCGCTTCGCCCGCGCCCTTGCCTACGCGTGTGATGACTCCGCGCTCGACGACGACGTCCGCGATTTCGTCACGTTTCGTGACGGGGCAAATGAGGCGCGCCCCGCGAATGACGAGGTGGGCGATTTGCGTCACGGAGACTCAGAATTGGCCGACGGCGCCGAGGCTGCCGAAACCGACGTACGGACGAATGAAGCCGGTCGTGGGGGCTTTCGACTCTTTCGGAGCCGTGAACCAGAGAACCGCGCCACCCGCCGCGCCGACGCCAGCGACGATGAAGCCGATGGTCGAGAGGGTAGCTGCAGAGTGCATGCTATCAATTTTGTCTTGCGTCTTCGTCCCGGCGTCGGGCTGGCCAGGCGGGATTGTTGCGGGGCAGTTGTCGACGCCCGCGGCGCAGACGTCTTTCAAGTCGCTGTGTTTGCCGGACGCGATGATGCCGCCGACGATTCCGACGACGAGACCTGCGCCGCCGACGCCCCACGCCGCGATGGCGCCGAGCTTCTGGCCCGAGAGTCCGCCCGAAGACTTGGTCTCCGGCGGAGGTGGCGTCGTGAGCCCATTGTCTTTCGGCGGAGCCGTCGTCGTGGTGGTCGTCTGCGTCGTGGTCTTCGTGACGGGGGGCGTCACTGCGGCAACGGGGCCCGTGTCCTTTTCCAGGTTGATGTCGACGCTCCTCGAGCCGCCTTCACTGATCTCGATGTCTTGCGAGAAGGTTCGGTAGCCCGCGGCCGTTGCACGGATGTTGTGCTTGCCCGGATCGATGGGGCGACGAAGGCCGATGGCCGCTTCCGAAATGCGGTCTTGATCGATCGTGACGTCGACCTTGTCTGCGCCGTTGCGCGAGACGTTGATGACGACGCCGCCAAGCTTGCTCGCTACCTTTTCGACTTCCGTACGCGCGTCGTCGACCGCCTTCAGGAACGCGCCCGAAGAGTTGGCGCCGGCGCCTTCGCGGATGATCTTGTTGTAGGTCTCTTGCGCGGCGAGGTAGTGCTTGCCCGCAGCTTGCGAGCGCGCGATGCCGAGAACGAGCGTCGGCGCATGGTAGAGCTGGTCGGCGCGCTTGAAGCGCTCTTCTGCTGTCTTGTGATCACCGCGGTCGAGAGCCTCTTGGCCCTCTGCACCGAGCTGCCGGGCAAGCGCCTTGTCGGCGTCGCTCTGCGCGAAGCTAGTGGAAGCGATGGTCAAAGAAAGAAGACTGGCGACGAGCCACGAATAGCGCATGCCGGGCAGCGTACCATTTTCGTTCTGATTTCAGCCTCAAAAATGGCGGGCCAGGATGTGCACGCACGCCTCCTTTTTCAGGCCGGGCGATGGCTTCAATGACTGATGAACAGGTACGTGACGAGGGTAATGAGCAGCGTGAACGCGAAGAGGCCCAAACATCCGATGCCGACGTATTTGACGGTTTGGTTCCCCGACGCGACCGAGGCTTCGAGGCGCGAGCTGCCTCGGAGATGGCTTTCCCCTTCGGTGAGATTGACGAAGTTTTCGTAAGGCCGTCCGTACGCCGTTCCTTCGATCTGGACGCCGAACTGCGCGCGCTCACCGTTCGCTTGGAACCACGCCGTCGATCCACAGAATCGGCACTTCACCGACTCGTCGTGTGGTGGCGTCGCCCCGGTGCAGTGAGCGCAACCTGCCGACTGTTGGTGCGAAGCAAGCGCGAGGGCAAGCTTGAACTCCAACTGCGAATCCTTGCCACTCTCGACGGACGCATAGGGTTCGGTCCAAAGATCGTAGAGAATCTTTTCGGCGGGGCCCGCGATGCGTAGCTCGCAGTGAGGACAGGCAAGTGCCACCTCTGCGGCTCTCGGGATGACGAGCGGTGCCGCGCATTTCTCGCATGCACCTACGGCCACTCCGACATCCGAGGCGAGCGTTGCCGCGCGTGCTCCGCGAAACCAATCGCCGAGACGTTGCGGCGAGAACTTCGCTTCGAAGTCGACGCGCTGGCCATCCGCGGAAATCGAAATGGCGTGCTCGCGTCGACAGAACGCGCAATAGACTCGCACGGTCG
This sequence comes from Myxococcales bacterium, assembly GCA_023248815.1. Lineage (GTDB taxonomy): Bacteria > Myxococcota_A > Polyangia > Polyangiales > Polyangiaceae > JAHFDV01. The sequence continues at coordinate 5,982 of JAHFDV010000088.1, read as the reverse complement.
TGTACGGCGCGTCTGCAAGGAGCTGCGAACAGCCAGTGCAACGCGCCGCATTGAGTGACACGACGGTTTAGGCGACGGCGACGGATTCTTCGGCGGGCTTCGGTTTCTTCACTTCTGCCGTTTCGCTGATCTTCACGCTCACGAGACGGGACACACCCGACTCTTGCATCGTCACGCCGTAGAGCATGTCGACGCTCTGCATCGTGCGCTTGATGTGAGTGATGAGAATGAACTGCGAGCGGTCCGTCATCGAACGCACCATCTCGTTGTAGCGAGTGACGTTCGCTTCATCGAGCGGAGCGTCGACTTCGTCGAGGATGCAGAACGGCGAGGGCTTGATCTGGAAGATCGCGAAGATGAGCGAAACGGCCGTGAGCGCCTTCTCGCCGCCCGACATCAGCTCGATCGAGGCGAGCTTCTTTCCTGGCGGCTGCGCCAAGATGTCGATGCCGGTCTCGAGCATGTCTTCGGGGTTCGTGAGACGGAGCGAAGCGCGACCGCCGCGGAACATGCGCGGGAAGATCTCTTGGAAGCGCTGATTCACGGCGTCGAACGTGTCTGCGAAGAGACGACGCGATTCTTTGTTCATCTGCTGGATGGCGCGCTCGAGATCGGCAAGCGCCTTGTCGAGGTCGGCCTTCTGCGTCGAGTAGAACGTGTAACGCTCTTCGGCTTCTTGATGCTCGCGCATCGCCTCGAGGTTGACGCTTCCCATGCGATCGAGAAGGAGCTGGAGCTCGCTCGCGCGTGCCCGCGTCTCTTCGCCCGGTGCAGGGCGAAGGTGGTAGTCGCCGATGACGCGCGAGAGAACGAGGCCACGGAAGCGCTCACGAACGCCTTCGGTGACGTGCTCGAGAGCGATTTCGTGCTCGCGCAGGGACATCTCGTGGCGCGCCAGCTCGTCCTTCGCCGCTTCGGCTGCGGTGCGCAGATCGCGCAGAGCAGCGTCGCGAACCTGAAGATCGCCTTTGACGGCTTCGTATTCGCTGCGTGCCGTCGCCAAGCGCTCTGCCTCGATCTTCGCGAGATCGAGTGCTTCATGAAGCGTCGTGCGATGGAGAATGAGCTCGCCTGCCGCGGTGCCGTACTGCTCCGCGAGATTTGCGAGCTCGTCGCCGAGGCGTTCTCCACGATGAGCCAGCTCGTCGATGCTGCGACGAAGACGCGAGGACGCGTTCTCGGCGGCCGTGAGCTTCTCCTTGGCGGAAGCGTGGATGATGCGCTTCTCGGTGAGCTCGCGGCGTGCATCCGCGAGGAGGCGATCGGCCTCGCTGCGGTTGATCTCGGCTTCTTGCAAGCTCGCTTGTGCGACCTCGAGATTGCCGCGCGCTTCGTCGACGACGGTCAGTGCCGCATCGCGTTCGAGCGCCGCTTCTTCGAGAAGACGGCTCGTTTCCAGAATCTCGTCGTCGAGCTTCTCGATCTTCGCGACGGCGGACTCGTGCGCGGAAACCGCGGCGCGATGATCCTTCTCCGCGGTGACGAGCGACAGCTCGTCTGCGTGCGCTTGCTGGCGCGCGTGATCGAGCGAGCTCTGCACTTCGGCAATGCTCGAACGAAGGGTGTGATGGCGCTCGAGGCGCTCGGACAGGACCGCATCGAGGCGATCGACCTCTTCCGTGAGCTCGCGGGTTTCACGCTTCGAATCGAGTACGCCTTGAACGAAGTCATCGCCGCTTCCGCCGGAGACGCGCCCGTCTTCGTGGAACACGGTGCCTTCGAGCGAGACGATCTTTGCCGTGACGTCCGTGAGGAGCGCGGCCGTCTCCGAATCGCGCACGAGAACGGCGGCGCCGAAAAGATTGCGAACGAGCGCTTCGTAGTGCGGTTCGAAGGTGACGAAGTCGACGACGTACCCGACGACGCCGTCGATTGCGGGAAGGGGAGAGAGCGCGCCCGCGACGAACTTCGGATGCACGGGCGTGAGCGTTGCTCGGCCCTTTTTCTCCGCGCCGAGCTCCGTGAGGAGCGCAATGCCGGCGTCGAGATCGTCGGCGACGACTTCTTGAATACGCGTGCCGAGGAGCGCTGCCACGGCGACGGAGGCTTCTTCACCGACTTCGAACGTGTCGGCGACGAGGGTCTTCGTTCCTGGGTGATTCTTGCCGAGGAGCGCCTTGACGCCTTGGCCGATTCCTTCGAGACGCGATTGGAGCTCGAGGAGTGCGTGGAGGCGCGAACGCTTTTTCGTCACTTCGTGCTTCACTTCGTCGAGCGCGCGCTCGCTCTCGCCGATGTCGCGCTTGAGCTCGATGAGGCGCTCTTCTTGGTGCTGACGCTCTTCTGCGCTCGTGACCTTGCCTGTGCGAAGGTTTTCGATCTCGCGCTCGAGTTGGCGTGAGCGACCTTCGGCCTCCGCCTTGTCGAGCGTGACGTTCTCGTGCTCGACGTGGAAGCGGCCGAGGCGCGTCTCCATCTCTTCACGACGGCGATCGAAGCCGGACAGCTTCGCTTCTGCCGAAGCGATCTCCGTGCGCGCTTTCGTGCTCGTTTCCACGAGGGCGCTGTGCGTCATCGTCGCGCTCTGATGCGCCTCGAGGCACTCACGCTCGCGGACTTCGCTCTCTTCCACGCGTTCCGCGCGGGTGCCTTCTTCTTCGGCGAGGGTACGCGCTTCGTCTTCGAGCCCACCGAGCTCCTCGGCGAGGCGTTCGCGCTCGGTCTCGAGACCTTCACGCTCGCTCGCGGCCTGGCCTTCACGTGCCCGGAGCTGGTCCAGGCGATCTTTCATGCGCAAGATGGCGGCTTCTTCGGCCCGCACGCTGTTTTCAGCGGCGAAGTGCTCGGCCTGAACGCCGCTCAGGCGCTCTTCGACTTCCGTTGCTTGAAGGCGAATCGTTTCGATCTCGGCGTCGCGAGCGACGAGATCCGCGCGCGTCTGATCGGCGAGGGCTTCGGAGTCGGCGACGAGAGACGTCTCGAACGTCACCCAACCGCGGAGCTCGAGGTATTTGTGCGACGCTTCGTAGAGAACGAGATCTTCGAGCTCGCTGCGATACGAGATGAATCGCTCCGCCTTCGCAGCTTGGCGCTTCAGCGAACCGAGATTGCGCTCGATCTCGGCGACGATGTCACCGACGCGAAGCAAGTTCTGCTGCGTGAGCTCCATCTTGCGCTCGGCTTGCTTCTTACGCGCCTTGTACTTCGTGATGCCGGCTGCTTCTTCGATGAGCATGCGGCGGTCTTCGGGCTTCGCGCTGACGATGAGACCAACCTTGCCCTGCTCGATGATCGAGTAGGCCTTGCTCCCGACGCCCGTGCCGAGGAACACGTCGGTGATGTCCTTCAAACGAACCGGCGTGCGGTTGATGAAGTAGTCGCTGTCGCCCGTGCGCGTGAGGCGTCGCGTAATCGCGATCTCGGGATAATCTTTGTATTCGATCGGGACGTCGCCCGTGTCGTTCTCGAAGGTGAGCGTCACCTCGGCGAACTCATGCCCCGCGCGGCTCTCGGAGCCGTTGAAGATGATGTCGTCCATGCTTCGACCGCGAAGGTTCTTCGCCGACTGCTCGCCCATGCACCAGCGAATGGCGTCGACGATGTTCGACTTGCCACAGCCATTGGGGCCAACGATGCCGATGACGTCCTGGTCGAAATTGACGACCGTTTTATCGACGAACGACTTGAAGCCGATGAGCTCGAGTTTCTTGATCTTCACTTGCGGGATTCCCTCGAAAGGAGTGGTAATGAACCACAGATTTTCCCCAGCGCACGTGGCAGCACCTGACAAGGCGTGCCACTAGGGAGAATGTATGGTCACTTCACATACTGTCACGCGCGAACCTATCTCCATTGCGCGGTTATACAAGTCTTGACAGTACTTCCAGAGCCTCCATATTGCCGGCCGTCCATGCCAACCTATGAATACGCTTGCGGATCTTGCGGCAACCAGTGGGAAGAAATTCAGAAGATCTCGGAGGCCGCGCTCACCGAATGCCCGAAGTGCCACGAGCAGAAAGCGCAGCGCCTCATCAGCGGCGGCAGCTTCATCCTGAAGGGCGGCGGCTGGTACGCTGACCTCTATTCGTCGTCGAAGCCCTCCGCGAAGAGTGATTCGAGCAGCTCGACCTCGCCTTCGACCCCATCGACGACGACGGAGAGCAAGCCATCGACGCCAGCGCCAACGGCGTCCCCGGCACCTTCGACGTCGAGCGGTAGCAGCGGCGGAAGCTCCGGCGGAAGCTCGAAGTAGCGCGAACCAAACTCAGACGAAAAAAAGCCCGAAGGTTTCAAACCCTCGGGCTTTCTTATGTAAGTCGAATGGACTTACTTTTTCTTGGGGATTAATTCGATCTCGAGCTCGATCGACACTTCTTCACCGACGAGGACGCCGCCGGCCTCGAGGCCCTTGTTCCACGTGAGGCCGAAGTCTTTGCGATTGATCTTCGCGATGGCGGTCGTGCCGCGATGGGTTCCGCCCCACGGATCTTTGTATTCGTTGCTGAGCGGTTGAACGCCGAGGACGGTCGACTTGGTGACGCCGTGAATCGTGAGGTCGCCCGTGACGTTGAGCCCGCCGTCGCCGCGCTTCTCGACCTTCTTGGACACGAACGTGAGCTTGGGAAACCTGGCGACATCGAAGAAGTCGGGGGACTTGAGGTGAGCATCGCGCTTCTCGTCGCCGGTCTGAACCGACGCGGCGTCGATGTCGACGTTCAGAGTGGACTTCGTCACGTCCTTGTCGTCGAGGTTCAGCGCGCCCGTGTACTTGGTGAAGCTACCTTTGACGTTCGACACCATCATGTGGCGGACGCTGAAGCCAACACGCGAATGGCTCGCGTCGACGTCCCACTCCGAACCGAAGGCGATGCCCGCGGCGATGAGGGCCGCGGCGAAGAATCCAAGCGATGCTTTTTTCATAGTTCTTTCTCCTTGAAGAGGTTTCGGCCCCATATGTGGACTATAGTCCGTTTTTGTCAAGGCCCTTGTTTTGTAGGTACTCAAACATGCGAGACGCGAACGTGAAAGGTGTGCGGGACGTGGCGACGCGTTCTACAGTCGAAGGGTCATGAAGAAGCTGCCGATGCTTTCAGACGCACGCGCGTCCGCGTCGCTCGCGCCGGAGCGGGCGGATGCGGCGCGCAATCGTCAGAAAATTCTGACCGCTCTTCGCGAGATGTTGAAGACGCGATCGATGCGCGACATCTGCATGGATGAGCTCGCGCAAAAGGCAGAGGTCGGGAAGGGCACCCTCTATCGTCGCTTTGCGGATCGCTCGGCGCTCTGTCTCGCGGTGCTCGACGAAGACGAGCGTGAGCTCCAGGCGCAGGTGCTCGCGGGGTTCGGGCTCGAGCGTTCGGCGCCCCCGCGCGACAAGCTCCTCGTACTGTTCCGCGCCCTCTTCGACTTCGCGTTCGATCACGCAGACATGCTCGAAGAGGCGTTCACCTCCATGCGCGAGCCTTTGGCACGCTTTCGCGGAGCCCCCTATGACTGGCGGAGACGGTTGGTCGCGCGACGCCTGTCAGACCTCGCCCTTTCGACGTCGACCGATACGACTGCAGATGCGCTTCTCAGCCTGGTCGATCCCGGCTTTCTTCTCTTTCACGTCGGTAACGGAAAAACGAAATCCGCGCTCTTGGAAGAGGTCGAGCGCATCCTCACGAAGATCGTTGCCTGAGCATCGGCGCGTTCGAGCGCGTCGCATGGCTCGTCGCGATTACTTGCAAAGCGCAGGTCTTTCGGGAGGTCCCGGAAACGGATATCTTCCCGCGTGACCTTCAGCGACGAGGAGCTCGTTGATGTTGCGTCCGTCGCAGAGCACGAAGCCGAGCCTTCGCTTGTACTTGTCGAGCTTGTCCCCGACGATCGAAACCTTCGAGCCGTCTCTGCAGAGCTCCTTCGCACGAGCCGTTGCGCGCTGTCCGCATGCGACGATCGTATCCGTGTCGAGATGCCATAGGCCCGACTGGTATTTCGCGCGGCGGTTCGAGTTGTCGTCGAAGCCGGACTCCGGTGTGTCGATACTGAGAAGGCGGACGG
>JAHFDV010000392.1 GCA_023248815.1 Myxococcales bacterium | reverse complement strand
GTTGCAGTCGCGCGTCTTTGGTTCGATGGCGCCGTCGCAACCGCCCCACTTGCCATCCGCTCCGCATGTTTGAATGCCCGCCTGGCATTTCCCCTTGAGCGCCGGATTCGTGAGCTTCGAGCCGCATGCGACCTTCTCGCCGGGCGTGCAATCACAGCCGTTCAATGGCTCGCCGTTGCAGTCTTCGTCGATGTCGCGCGTCACGCAGTTCTCGGCTGCAAGCGGTCCAATTGAACCGACGCAGACAGCCTTGCCGCTCGGCTGACACTTCCAGGTTCCCGCGCGGCAGATGCCGACTCCGGCGGTAAACGTCTTGCCCTCCGCGGCCTCGCTGCAAGGCGTCTCCGCCTTCACTGTGGCGCCCTTCCCGTCGACACACGCCGAGGAATTCACCTCCACGTCACCGACGACGGCCAGGCACCCAACGAGACCAACAAAAGAAGAAAGGAGGAGGAAGCGCTTCATCGAGGCGCCACTCTACCCCTTCGCGATGCGCTGCAGCAACGATCCAGATGTGGGGAGGCAAAGGTTAAGGATCCGCAAGTAATGCCGAAAATCCTCCTGCGACGTTGCCCCCGAAACTGATATCTTGGGGGGATGCGCTTACGCTCTTTTTCGGTCCTCGGATTGTCGATCTCTGCCGGCCTCGGAGCCTGGGCTTGCACGACGAGCACCGCTGGCCTTCCAGACATCAGCTTCGACGCGGCGGTCTACACTCCGCCCTACGATACGGGGCCGGTCGATCTCGACGGCGGGTTCGATGGCGCGCCCGCCGTTGCGCCACTACCTATCAGCGTTCGCGCGGTCGACTACCGCGGTACTCCGTTGAAACAATCGCGCGTCATCTTCGTACCGAGCACCGGAGCCCCGGCCTATGAGCGCGCGTTGGACCCGCAAGGAATCGCGACGAGCGATCCGACGCTGACGCCCATCAGCGTGCTCTTCACGTACAACTGCGATGGCACCTGTGCCACGGCCATCGTCGGCGCCGAACCAGGCGAGTTCATCGAGGCCTTCGAAGACTCCGCCAGCGATCCGGTCCAAGTCACGCTCGAGCTTCCGCCGGCGACGGACGCGGGCACGGTGAGTCAGTTTTTTGCCTACGACGGTTGCTACAACTCGAACAACGTCTACCCCGGAACGCAGTCGCTCATCTACGCGAGCTCGCTTTGCACCAAGAAGGGCTTCTCGAGCTTCCTTCTCACGGCCAACGACGCGAACAACAACCCGCTCTTTTTCGCGGCACGCAGCGCGACAATCCTCGACGGCGGTGCGGGGTCACTCGTCGTCCCCACCGCGTCCTGGCTTCCGCCTTCAGGCAACGGGACTCTCTCCTTTGCCGTCAAACCAGGTGCAGAATACAGTTATGTGCAACGCTCGGTCGCGTTCGCTTCGGCCGAGCGCGTCTACGCGACGAGGGTCTTCGACGAGAGCGCGACCAACTACCAGACCACGCGGCAGTTCGCCGTACCGCCTGCGGGCATGGTCGACGGCATCGTCTATTCTAATCAGCTGCAGGGCAACGTCGGGGGAGCCAACCGCTCCTTCGGTTCCGTCGGTCGCGTCGCCGTTGGCAGCCCGGTTCCGGCCTACGATCTCACGAAGGCGCTCCCTTCGTTCGGCCCCGTCACCATCGACACGAAGGGCGCGACCCCCGCCGCGGTGTGGCCAGAGACCGGTCCGCTCGCGGGCACGTTGGGGTACGCGAACTTCTACGTCCAATTCCAAGGGGACGCAGGTAGCACCAGTGCCGGTGTGACGGCGCTCTTCCCGCACGTGGCCGCCGGCAAGCTGCCGCTCGACTTCCTGAGGGGTGTCGACAGTGGCGCCATCACCAACGTGTCCGTGAATGGCGTTGCCTTCGTTGAAACCGGAGCGCTCGGAGCGAAAGCCTTGCGCGCTCACCCTTCGCGCTTCGTGAGCTTCATCAATGGCGCGTACGGCATCCCTGGCACGTACGACCTTCGCTACGTCGTCTCCGAAGGCAACAACAAATAAGCGCGAACGGCGCTGCAGGCACGCGGAGTCTCGCGACCTCTACGGTCGCGAGATTCTTTTTTTCAGCTTTTCAGCGACGCGCCACTTCCGACGGCGTCGGATGGCAACAGCGACTGCGCGCGGCGGAGCAATTCGTCGCGCTCATTGACGCTCGGATCGACGATCACCATCTCGAGGAGCGCTTCGAGCGTCTCCCCGATGGCGCGACCCGGCTTCATACCGAGCTCTTTCATCAAGTCGCCGCCGTTCACCTTGAGTGAGCGCACGGTCAATGCCGCGCCTTCGCTCTTGATCTGTTCGATGCGCAATTTCATGCGTTCGAGCGTTTGCAGATCCTCGTCGAAGTCTCGCCCCTTCCCTCGCGCGTCCGCCTCGTTGAGCGCGTAGAGATCTTCCACGCGCTCGAGCCCGACCTTCTTCAGCCAGCGACGCACGGCGGCATCGCTCCAGTCTTCCGTGTAGTGGAAGAGGTGGTGGCGCACGAGATGGACGATGCGTGCGCGCTCGTCGTTGGAGAAGCGCAAGCGCGAGAGAATCGGCTCGGCGATTTCTGCGCCCACGCGATCGTGATCGTAAAATGTGTAGTCGTTCGTCTTGGTGCTGAACTCACGCGTGCGGGGCTTGCCGACATCGTGAAGAAGCGCGGCGATGCGGAGCGCGGCGTCACCACGGCACGCATCCAAACACGCCATTCCGTGACGCCACACGTCGTAGCCGTGCCATTTGTTCTGCTCCATCCCGACGCCCTCGAGGAGCTCGGGACACGTGATCCCGAGGATGCCGGTCTCGCGCATGACCTCGAACGCGCGCGACGGAGACTTGGCCTTCATCGCCTTCATCCATTCGTCGCGAATGCGCTCGGCGCTCACCTTCTTGTAGGTCTCCAGCGTCTGCGGGATGGCCCGGAGCGTGTCAGCTTCGATTTCCATCTCGAGCGTGGCCGCAAAGCGCGCCGCACGAAGAACGCGAAGGCCGTCTTCGGAGAAACGCTCGACGGGGTTGCCCACCGCGCGAAGGATGCGCGCTTCGAGATCGCTCTGCCCCGCGAACGGATCGATGAGCATGCCGACCGTCGGATCGAGTGCGATCGCATTGACCGTGAAGTCGCGACGCGCGAGGTCTGCGACGATGTCCTCGACGAAGTGCACCGCATCGGGTCGTCGTCCGTCGCTGTAGGTCGTCTCGCCGCGGAGCGTCGTCACTTCTAGCGGGTGGGACTCGCCTTTCTTGTCCCGCATGAGCACGGTAACGGTGCCGTGCTGAACGCCCGTCGGGATCACTCGCGGGAAGATCTTCATCACCTCTTCGGGAAGTGCGTCGGTCGCGATGTCCCAGTCGGAGACGCCCTTGCCGAGCAGGAGATCGCGTACGCAACCGCCGACGACCCAGCCTCGCTTACCTTTTTCGCGGAGACGCGCGCAGAGAGCGAGCGCCTCCTCGGAAATTTCTTTCTCGAGGTGCGAAGGCAGCGCGGTCATGGCGACCTTCAGTTTATGTCGAAAGAGGCGCGAGCGCCTCCGTCGCGATCACTGAAAGCGAATCGGCATTTTCGAAGGCGTGTACGTGTTGTCGAGCTCGCCGTCGACGACGCGAAGGGCGTCCTGACCCCACTCGTAGCCGTACTCATTGGGGAGGAACTGCGCCGCGGCGAGCACGCTCTTGTAGTCGTTGAGCTTGCCGTCGATGAGCGAGCCGACATAACGCCCCACGGCGCCGCCGCTGCCAGAGACCCAGCTCTCGAGACCATTCGTCACGAGGTCGAGCTTCTTCGTTCCGCCAGCCTTCAGCGGGATGTAGTCGCGCTCGTAGTAGTTGTACGAGACGCAGCCGTTGAGATTGAGGATTTGATAGGTCGACGGGAAGTCCGAAGAGCGGAAGTTGCGCGGGTCGAGCGGTCCGTAGCCGATGTACGAATGGCCATTGTACGTGAAGATGTCGCTCGTCTTGATAGCGCGCTTGTGCGGCGTCGGGTCGGTTTCTGCGCCGAAGTAAGAGTCGAGCTCGAACGTGAAGGGCTTCGCGGTGGCAGAGCCGATCTTCACGGTCGTCGTCGCTTCGAACTTCACCCAGTGCTTGAGAAGCTTCGACGCTGCCGCATTCAAGAACGGTCGTTGATCACTGTAGGTGAGGCCAGCGGGATAGCGGCGATCGAGCACGGCGGTCATGACGTCGAAGAAGCCGTTGGGCAGCGTGACCTTCTTGCCGGTCGAAAGCGTCAGCGAAGTGAGATCTTCGCTGGGTTCGATCGAGACGAACTTGAAACCGGGACGCGCGCTGAAGATCTCTTCGAGGCCCTCGAACCACATCGGCCAGCCGTAGTCGTCGATCGTGTCGTGCTTTTCACCAGCAGCCCAATCGGCCATTAGACCATTGACCATTCCGATGACGACGCGCCCGGGCTTCACACCGCCTGCATAGAGTTGGTCGTATTCGGGATACGTTTTGCGGTCGTTCTCGGGCGTGAACCCGAATGACATCGTCACGGTCTTGTAGAGGCGGTTCGCTTCCGAGATGGAGATCGTGTCCGCATCGGCGATCTTGGCGCGATCGCGGTCGATGGCCTTTTGTTCCGTCGCCATCGCCGTCTCGCATTGGTCGAGGGAGGGATTGAAGACGTACCAAATCGAATTTTGAAACTCGCGAGCTTCGCTGTCGTTGCCCGTGCACTCTTTGAGAATGCGCGCCGATTGCGACTGGTAGTTTCCGGCGAGAACGCCCGAGACGAGCACCGAGCGACGCGCCATCGACTTGGGGACGAGAGCGCTATCCGTGTAGCGGTACGACACCTTGAGCATGCGCGTCGGCGTCGCCCCGGGGCGGCTCGGATCGACTACGTTGACGACGGTCTTCTTGAGATACGCGGGATCGAGCTCGGCAAGCGGGATCTTCAGCTCGCGGCGATTCACGCCGACGTTCGCGGTACGAAGCGCACCGAAGGCCGATTGATTCTGCTTGGTAATGGCGCTCTCGATCTCGAATCCACTTGCCCCTTCACGCACGAGCACGGAGGCATCGAACGTGAGCGTGCGTTGGCGCGCCGTAAGGCTCGTGATCTGGTCCTCGTCACTGTCGACCGAATCTCCTGAGTCCGTGCACGCGAGGCTGAACGGGAGTGCGAGGAGAGGAAGGAAGCGAAACGCGCCGGGCTTGAGCATGCGCAGCTTTAGCACGCACATGTAGGCTTTCAAGCGACGCTGTAGTCATATGTTCAGCTTTAACTAAGTAGTTGATTTTGCTTTCTCCCGCAGGACGACAAGACGCGTTATCCTCACGGGCGAGGTCCATTTGGCAGACACGTCTATTCGTTTGGCCATCCCGAAAGGGCGCATGCAGGACGGCATCATTCGCCTTCTGTCCGATGCGGGCATTTCTCTCTCTGCAGACGGACGCGCCTATCGGCCGCGCACCAATCTCGAAGGCTTCGCCATCAAGTTGCTGAAGCCGCAGAGCATCGTCGAGATGGTTCATCTCGGTTCACGCGATCTCGGATTCGCTGGCGCCGATTGGATCGCGGAGCTCCGCGCAGATGTCGTAGAGCTCCTCGACACGCGTCTCGATCCCGTGCGCCTCATCGCCGCTGCGCCCACGCTCCTCCTCGAGCACGGGAAGCTTCCGAAGCGAAAGCTCATCGTCGCCTCCGAATATCAGACGATCACGAAAGCCTGGATCGAGAAGAACGGCCTCGATGCGACCTTCGTGCGCTCTTACGGCGCCACGGAAGTGTTTCCGCCGGAAGACGCCGACTGCATCGTCGACAACACGTCCTCTGGGGCGACGCTGGTTGCCAACGGCCTCGAGATCGTGGACGAGCTCATGCGCTCTTCGACACGACTCATCGCCCACCCGCGCTCCTTGGAGAACCCCGAGAAGCGCGAGGCCATCGAGCGCTTCGTGATGGTCGTTCGCTCCGTGCTCGAAGCGCGCACCCGTGTGATGCTCGAGCTCAACGTGACGCCGGA
>JAHFDV010000391.1 GCA_023248815.1 Myxococcales bacterium | reverse complement strand
AATGTTGATCGTCGAACCCGCGAGCACGGGGTGATCGATTGCGCATCCTTTGGCGCACGCACTCGAGAGATACGCGAAGTGAAGCTTTCCTTGCACGCCAAGCGAGCCGGGGATTCCCTCGTCCTTCAGGGCAGGCGGTGCCCCGTATTGCGTCCCCGACGATGACGAGCAGCAAGTGAGAGTGACGCATAGGACTGAGAAGGTAGCGAGCAACGTCAGCGGAGGGAGAGAGCGATTCGCCAAAAGCATGAGTCGCCGCCGAGCAACAAACGTGCCGCTCCACAAACAGAATAGTGTTGCGGTGCTCGCGCGAGTGAGCGGCCTCGCAGCGCGACACCGGCGTCACAGGGAGTTCGCGGGGTCATATTGCGAACGGCATGAGGAGAGTGAAGCGAAGGCGACCATCTTTCATGATGTGCATCGTGGCACGCGTTGGCGGCCATCATCACGGCGCGAGCATTCACGCAAATGCGCGTGCTACTCGTCACGCCTGCGCGACGCGTCGTGATTGTGCGTCACCGCATCGCGCTTGCAATTACTCGTGACCCGGCGACGGCCGCTTCGTGGTCACTTTGCAGGTCACGGGCGAAGAGCCCTCGACGTAGTCGCCCCAGAGCGCGAAGGTGCCGCTCTTGTAGCCCTTGCTCTTGAGAAGCGTGACTTCCGTCTGAAACAAATGCGGATTGTCGTCGCTGGAGTCGCCGCCGACGACGAGGCGATCGCTCTTCACGTTCAGGTAGGGACGAGCGTTGATGTAGCTCGCGAGCGGAAACTCCGCGCGATTCTTCGTCCCATCGGTCGTCAGGACATCTTCATTGGCGTTCTGCGAGACGAAGGTCGCCGGGAGCTTCGCGTGATTGAGAAACGCGAGGGCGAACGTGAAAGCCTCTTGGTCCTTTTCGCTGTCGAGGACGGGCTTGGTCGTTTCGCAATCGAACGAGGTCTGCGTGCTGCGCGAGAGATCGTAAGAACCGTGAGCGGAGAGGAACGTATAGGGGTCCGGAACCTTCGCGCGCGCGGCGACGTAGTAGCGACCCTTTTTGGGAAAGGAGAACGAAGGGATTTCGAAGCGATTCTTGGGGCGACCATTTCCGCCTCCGTACGAATCCGTCTGCTTGCCTTTGCCAATCACTTTGAACGTTGCGTCGAGGAGGACCACCTCGAGCGTGCTTTCGCTATCGAGATAGAAGTTGGCGAACTCCTCTTTCTCGTCGACCACCTCGAACGAGAAGGCTTGGTAATCGGTCGTCGTTCCCTTCGTCGAACCTCCGTTGAAGTCCCCGAGCGCGAGCTTGCCGACGATCTTGATGTGCTTCTTGTCGAGACTCGAAGCTTCCTCTTGCGCGTCCTCCGCGGTACCGCCGCAAGCCGAGGTTCCGAAAAGCATCAGACTGCCAAGGGCGATCGCGTAGCGCATTGAAAATGACAACCTTTTCATCACTGCTTTGGCGTGTGCGTCATGCACCCACCTGGTGATGAAGGGCAATTAGCATTCAGGGCGGAGGCGACAAGCTGTGCGGAGCGGAAATATTCGGATGGGGCGGGGTGGGACGCTTAATGCAGGTCCCGGCGAGCATCGTGAGCTGCGGCGTCGCTACGAGCATCGGGGGAAGGGACAGGATGTAGACTCGTGCCTCGGGGGAAGGGATGAAGCACGGAGGAGCAGGAGAAGTAGATGACTCGCGGAGCGCCTTTGGACGCGCAGGCAGACGCATCGTACTGGCAGTCGTAGTCGCTGGCGTCTTGGGGGCCTTCAGTTTGAAGGGTGGGTTCTTCTGTTGGGACGACTGGGCTATTCGCGCGATTCTCGATGGAGAGCGGCCGTCGTCGCATGGCACACCATTCGACCTTTGGCGCTTCAGCGATGGGGTCCAAGCTCACTGGGATGCGCTCGTCTATTCCGGCGCGAAGAATTGGTGGAGAGAGAATTACAAGTGGATGTTGTTTCGACCGCTGTCGAGCGCATCTCTCGTTGTCGACCATGCGCTGTTCGGGTCGAGCGGCGCGGGGTATCACGCCTCGTCGATCGCCTGGTTCATGGCGGTCACCGGCGCCGTCGGTGTCCTGGCAAATCGGTTATTGCCCAAGGCGATCGCGTGGCTTGTGGTGCTGCTCTTCGCCTGCGACAGCGTCCACTTCGAACCCGTCGCTGTAATCTGCTGCCGGCACTATTTGGTTTCCGGCTTGTTCGGTGTCGCCGCATTGACGCTGTATGTCGAAGGAAGGGAACAGTCCTCGACCTCCAAGAAGGTGATGAGCTTTGTCGGGCTGCTAGCTGCATTCACCGCGAGCGAAGCCACCGTTCAATTGATTCCGTTCTTCCTTGCATACGAGCTCGTCGGGCATCGTGGATCTGCTTGGAAGCGGGGCGCTCACGGGGCTGCAGTCATCGCGTTCGTTCTTGCTTACTACAGCGTGCATCGATTCGTTCTTCGCTACGGATCGGACGCGTACTACGCGAATCCTCTCGATGATCCACGCGCCTGGGTGTCTCGGGCAGCGCTGATCCTCGCGGGTTCGATCATCAAGCTCTTCACCACGCATTAGAGTCTGGGGCGTTCTCTTTCCGAAGTCACGATCGTCATCTTCGGAGCGACCTTGATCGCGGCACTTCTTGCGCTTCTAAAAGCCATCGATCGGACACTCGACGAAACGACGCGCTCGCGCGCTCGCTTCATGGGACTAGGCTTAGTCGGCTCAATATTGCTCGCCCCATCGTTGGAGACAACGCCGCGAACGATCTTCTTTGCAAGCATCGGGTCGGCGTTCGTACTCGCGATCATTCTTCACGCCATGTGGCGAATCTCACGAGAAGAATTCGATGCGAGGTTTTCGACGAAGAGCTCCTCCGCGACGATTTTTCGATACGCGGCCTGTGGGCTCCTCCTGATTCTCGTCGTGGTCCGATTCGTCCTTTCGCCGGTCTCCCTCGCTTACAACGAGAACCACGTGCGCTTGATGGGGGAGGAAGGAGTCGGGAGGCTGCGTGCGCTCGTCGACGAATCGGGTTGCGACGACTCGAGCACCAAAGACGTGATCCTGCTCGTCGGTCCTGACAACGTGGACGCGCCAAATATCAACGTGCTGAGGCTCGGGCGCGCCACGTGGTGGCAAGTCGTTGGATCGGAAGATCAAACGAGGGAGCATGTCGTGAGACGCACGGGAACGAATACGTTCGAAATCGAAAACCGTGACGCGCCCCCGTCCGAGGCCACGTCCACGACGCATCGTCTCGCCGTCATGGAGATCGAAGAGCAGATTGTATCCCAACCGGAACGGCATTCGATCGTTCGCGCCACGCTTCAAAAGCGCATCGACGATCCTTCGTTGTGCTTCGCAACGTGGGAGGGCCGACGGACGCGGCGTGTCGAGATGCCGGCAATCGGAGAAACCCGCGATCTGCCCTTCGAACGAGTCAATGAACCGGCCGCGCACGGCTGGGATCAGTTCTGGTGAGCTTTTTAGCTGCACCACGCTTGAAATGACTCGTGGCCGTCGGTCCGATCCGCTCAACGAGCGCAGTGAAGCGTCGACCCACGCGGATAGGAATCCCACTCTGCCGCCGTCACCGTCGTGAGCGAAGAGCCATTGGCCGTGACGAGCTCGAGGCAATCGAAGGGGTAGAGCTTCCCATCGTCGAGCAAAAATCCTCCGGGCCGGTCGGGCGCCGACAACACGTTCGCACCCGTGCTCATCGATGCGCCGTACGGGAACGATTCGAAGAACGCTGCGCTCACGTCGTATGAAGCGCGCGCGAGCACCTGCGCGGGAGCCGCAGATGCGAACTGCAGTCGCTTGCCATCGCGAATCAACGTGAGCGGTTTTTCCGGTGCGACGATGAGCGAGCCCTCGAAGACCTTGCCGAAGTCGACGCATGCTGGATTGCGATCGGTCGAGACGTCTCCACCGTGATGTGCGAGGTCCCACGTTGCGATCGATGGCCCGATGGCATGCAAGAGATCCGCGACGACCTTCTGCGGATCCGTCGAAGGAATCGCGTGTCGATCAGGCCGCCCCACGATGCCGGGCCCTTCGGCATTGCTTCCGGGAATCGTGGCCGTGCCTCCTTCGATCGGATTCATCTTTCGATCGAAGAAGCGCAGATGGAGCTCCGTACCGGCGTTCACCGCAACGACGAACGCGTCGAGAGAATCGACGAATTGCAAATCGGCCGAGAAGGCTTCCGTGAGGGACCGCACCGTGTGCGTCTTCGCGTCGTACGGCGTGAACCCCTCTTTCGTGAGCTCTTCGACGTCTTTCTGGAAGATCGGATCGCTCGAACGAAGAACGTATTGTCCGGCGCCGTTTCCTTGATTGCCGCCGAGGCCCGTCGTGTCCGTGAACATCAGATAAAATTTACCGTCGACGTACGTCACGCTCGGTTGACCAGCGCCGTACTGGTTCACGAGCCCGCTGATGCCGCGCACGGGAACGACGATGGGCGCGCCGCCGTTGCTGCGCGTCCACGAGATTCCGTCTTTGCTCGTCGCGACGCCGAGGCGCGTCGTCTGCGTGCTCTTCGCCTCTCCTTCGTCGAGCCCGCCGTAATAAAGGTAATACGTCCCGTCGACGCGAATCACGGATGGATCGCACGTGTGCGTCCGATCGAACGTGCCTGGGACGCCCGTCGGCGTGAGCACGCTCTTCGGTGTGTCCCAGGGACCGTCGAGCGAAGCCGCAGTCGAGTAAAGAATGTGATCCCCCGCGACACCGCCGCACCAATACATGCGGTAGCGACCGTCGTGCATGATCGAAGGCGTGTAGTCGTATGCGTTGCGCTTCAATACCGCCGTGTCGCTCCCGCGTGTCGAAACCGTCTTCAGTGTGAGCTTGGAATACGTGCAGTCCGGCCCCGCATCGCTCGTTGATCCGTCGACCGAAGTGGAGTGCGCGTCGTCCGATCCTGCGTCGCCCGTGACGGGCGCATGCGTGTCTTCGTCGCTCGAACATCCGACGAAGGCGGTAGCGGTTGAACCGAGGACGAGGGTCGCGAGTGAGATGCCGGTGCGAAATCGCATGGGCGGGATGGTAGCTCGGCGAATGGTGGTTAGCGAGGTGGGGTGGCGCCGAGCTCGTGGTTGTCGAGACCTGCCATTGCGTGCACACTGAAGCGTTCGCTGTTCGAAGGGGGAGCCATGAATCGACGCCTGCTAGTTCTCGCGCTTACTGTTGTGATCTTCGGTTGTGGTACCGATGTCGAGCCGACGCAGCCGCGGCAAGAGCGGGCGACGACGGACCTCGGTGCGGTGGGCTACGAGCATCCGCTCGCAAAATCTCGGTTCGCGATCGGCAATGACGCGCACACCGAGGTGAACAGCTTGGGGATGCAGCGCGACGTTGGAAGCGAAGGGGTATTCGCGTTTCACCTGACCACCAAGGGCAGTAAGGCGGTGCCCAACGCGACATCTTCAGCCAAGCAGGCGCCCTCGTTTACGGGCACCGGCGACGAGCACGCCGCTGCGGTGAAAGCATATTTCGTGGGGGCGGGTTTGCCGGTAGATCAAGTCGCACGAACCGATAGCCAGACGGTGATGAGTGGCGGAGGAACCGTGGGTTCAGGCGAAGAGTCTGCGAGCGTTACCGCGTATGTCACCTCGCTCATCCGAGAAGTGGCGGGGGTGAGCGTCCCCGACTCGATCGCGTGGGCGCGCTTGAATGCCAATCAGGCTGCGGTCGAAGAGAGCGTGTTCTGGCCCGCACTATCGAGCTCGGTGATCGCCGATGCGCAAGCGCTCGTCCAAATCGCCAGCGACCCCGCGCAGCTTGCGGCATATCGCGCGAAGCTTCCTCAAGGGAGCGGAGAAGGAGAGGTGATGATTCGACACTCCGCGTGGTCGACCGTCCCTTTTTTCGCTTCAGCGTCTTACGACGTCACGGTGCTTCCTCCACAAGGGGGCGGTTATCAGCGGCACTTCGACGTCAACGGAAAAGAATTTCGGTTGCCTGAAGAGATGTGAGCACGCCT
>JAHFDV010000390.1 GCA_023248815.1 Myxococcales bacterium | reverse complement strand
AAAAGCCGTGAAAATTCTCTACGGCGTCGTCGGTGAAGGGATGGGCCACGCGACGCGTTCGCGGGTCATCCTCGATCACCTCACGAAAGAGAACGAAGTCGCGATCATGGCTTCGGGAAGAGCCGTCGACTTCTTGGGCAACCGTTTCGAAGGAGTGAGCCGTATTCACGGGCTCCACATGATCTACGAAGAGAATCGCGTCCGAATCGGGAAGACGCTTTTTTCGAACGTGCTCTCTGGAGCCCTCGGCGTTCCGAAAAACATCGCCGCGTACTTCGAGCTCATCTCGGAGTTCAAACCGGATGTCGTCATCAGTGACTTCGAATCGTGGACGTACCTCTACGGTAAGACGCATCGCTTGCCCGTGCTCAGCATCGACAACATGCAGATCATTCATCGCTGCAAGCACGACGAAGCCATCATCGAGGGGCACCGCAAAGACTTCGAGCTCGCGAAGGCCTTCGTGAAGGGAAAGCTCCCGTTTTGTAACGAGTACTTCATCACCACGTTCTTTCGTCCCGAGATTCGCAAGCCGAATACGCACCTCTTTCCGCCCATCCTTCGCCAAGAAATTCTCGCGGCGAAGCCCGAGCGCGGTGAGCATCTCCTCGTGTACCAAACGGGCGAGGGGAACGAAGCGCTGGCGACGCATCTCGAGGCCAGCGGATTTCCGTGTCGCGTCTACGGGATGCGCCGCGATCTCAAAGAAGACGTCGCCGAGGGCAACCTCCTCTATCGACCGTTCTCCGAAGCGCAGTTCATCGACGACCTCCGCACCTCGCGCGCGGTCGTTGCGGGTGGTGGGTTCACGCTGATGGGCGAGGCGATCTACCTCAAGAAGCCGATGCTCTGTCTGCCTCTCCGCGGTCAGTTCGAGCAAGTCTTGAACGCGCGCTATCTCGAGCTCGAAGGCTTCGGCAAAGAAGCCCATGACCTCTCGGACAAGAGTGAGCTCGAAGGCTTCCTCGCCAAGCTTCCGCAGTACGAGGCCGCGCTCGCAAAGACGACGCACGACGGAAATCGAGGCATCCTCGAAGCCGTCGACGAATTCCTATTGAGAGTTCGCGCCGACGTGGCGTGAAGAGACCGTTCGCAGTCAGAACGCCTGGCCGGCGCTCACGTACACGCTCACCGGATTCGCGTCGGGCGAATACGCGACGTCGGCGCGAGCCTCGAACGACTTGCCGGCCGCCAAGCGAAGCCCACCGCCAGCGCCATATTTGAGTCCGATCCCGCTTCCATCCAGGTCACGCTTGGGAGTGAAGTCCGAGAAGACGCGACCGGCGTCGAAGAACGTTGCCACGCCGAAGCGCATCTTTTGCTTGAAGAGTCCGAAGCGGAAAAGGTGAATACGCGCCTCCGTATTTCCGAAGACCTTCACCTTCCCGAAGTAACGCTGCGCCGGCACGCCGCGAACGCCCGATGATCCGCCGATGGCCCATCCTGCTTCGTACCTCGCGAGCTCGTAGAAAGGAGCGTCACCCCAAATTGCATCGAACACGAGACGTCCTGCGAGCACGATGCGTTCGTCGAAGAGGGGAACGTATCCGCGAAAACTCGCGTCGACGGCGGCGTAGCGATAAGCGAGATAGCTCCCTGCGCCCGGGCTCACGCGGAGACTCACTCGGTGGAGCATGCCCTTCGTCGTCGCGATTTCGGCGTTGCGAGTATCGATGCCTACGGCCTGGGTGAAGAGCACGACACCGTGAGTGAGCGGACCATCTACTTCCTGGCGAATGCGCGGATCCGTACTCGCGCGATCCTGCGCGAGCTTGGAGTTCGGATCCGTGTAGATCGAGTTGTGGGTGAAAGAGATCGATTCCTCGTAAAAGAAGCTCTTTGGGAGGTCGAAGCGAATCTCGATCGCCGCGCCGGGGCTCTTGCGATCGAAGTTGTACTGATGCTTCGCCTGCTTGAAGGCCTCCGGGTTCTTGTCGGGGTCGATGTTCTCCCACGAGCGATCGTAACCGGATGCGTTTCCGATACCGGAGTACTGGAGCGTCGAAGCACGCGTGTAGCCCGCGCGCCACGTCAGGCGTGATGCCTCGATGGGCCAGTGGCGGTGCGTGCCCTTCAGATAGTAGTCCTGGTATGGAATCTGAAACGCGTCGCCCGCGGGCGCGCCGAACGAAGTGATCGCATTGCCCTCGATGCGATGGATATACGGTGGCTTGTCCGGATCGATCCAGGCGATCGAGCCCATCGCGCCGATCGCAATCCCGTAGTCCGTGCTTCCGCCGACGAGCGGCAAAACGGCGCGGTCTACCTCCAACCCGCGCTTCTTCTTCGCGACCCACGCGCGATCAGCGACGTTTTCTTTTTTCTCTTCGGGATCTCGCTGGGCGAGAGCGGCTCGCGGAAGAAGAGTGAGAGCGATCGCGATAGCAGGCGTAGAGAGCGCAACGGACGGTTTCATGTGTCTGTGGATGGTGTGGTGGGCTGTTTGCCGTCGCTCGTGACGACGCCGGTGGGAGAGATATCGATGGGGGGGCCAGGAGGAGCGCCGACGAGCCGGAGCTCGCGCGCGATTTCGAGTGCTTCGATCGCGAGACGTACGAACAAAGGACCGAGGAGAAGGCCCGAAGGACCGAGGGCGACAATGCCGCTCAGCGAAGCGATGAAGACGAGGATCGCCGGCAGCTTCAGCTTTGCGCGCCGTGCGAGAATCGGCTTCAGCACGTTGTCGACCGAACCGATGATCACGGCGCCGCTCACTGCGACGATCGCCGCCTTCACGGGGTACCCGCCAAGCGCGAGAATGATCGTCACGGGACCCCAGATCAGAGTGGTTCCAATTCCCGGAATGAGCGACCCAATCGTCGTCAAGAGTCCGAGTGCGAGAGCTCGTGGAACTCCGATGCAGATGTACGTAATTGCGGCGATGGCGCCTTGAATGATCGCCGTCGTTCCGACTCCGATGAGGAGCGCGCGACCGGATTCGACGTAGGCGGCTGCCATGCGATCGAAATGAATCGGATGCAGCGGAGAGTGCTCTCGTAGCCAGGCGGCGGTGCGTTTTCCTTCCAGCAAGAAGGCGAATAGCGAGACGACGAACATCGCCAAGCCGAAGAGAAAGGACCCGGCAATGTTCAAGATGCGCGATGACGCATTGAGAGCGTCGGCGGCATGAGCACGAACGAACTGAATGAAGTCGAGGTGGGGCTCGGTTCCGCCGAGAATGCTCTGCGCGGCGTCGTGCCACTGATTCGACTTCCCCATGTCGCTCGCGAGAGCGATGGCCGAAATCGCAATGGGAATGAGCGCCGCGAGAACGGGACCGAGCGCTCCGACGATGACGAGTGTCGTGATGACCGCGGCTGCGCGCGTCGGACCTCCGAGCTTGAGTGCGAAAAAGCGCATCCATGGTTGCGTGATGAGCGCGACCCAGGAGCCCAAGACGAATGCGACGGTCGCGGGAAGAAACACGAGAAGCGCTGCAAAGGAGATTGCTCCCGTGACCCACGCAAAGGTTCTTCGTCGATCACGAAGGTGCGGCTCGTCGGACCATCGCGCGAAGGCCGCCGTCTCTTTTTCTTCGCTCATCGCTGAGCCCCCGCCTTCTTCAGCTCCTCGTTCAGCCATGTCGTCGATGAAAGAAGCGAGAGTGACGGGCCCGAGTCGTCGACGTGGATACCGTTCGTCAGTCCGAGCGCGTGAACGAGGAATGCGCCGCGCGTCGAGCTGTCGCGAATGACGACGCCGCCTTCACCAGTAATGGATCCGCTTCGGCCGCTGCCGAGAATGAATTGCGTCTCCCAAGGGAGAAGATCGACGCGACCCGTCGCCGAGAACGGTCCGCCACTTCCAAGTTCTTTGGCGATGAAAGCCGGAATGCCACCCCCTCGCTCGACGAAGCCAGAGACGACCGCGGAGTTTCCGCCACGCGCAGAGAATGGAATGTGGATCGCTTTTGGTGGAAAGCCCTGCCACTGCACGCTGTCTGCCTCGATCGTCAACCACGTCGTGCGTCGACCGATCTTCGTTTGCAAGATCGTCAGGGCAGGGAAGTCGAGCTTGGCTTCGGCGAGCGTGCCCGAAGCAGCGCCTTCTTTTGCGCGCAGCTTCGCCTTGAGCACACCGGCGCCTTCGACGCCGATTGTGGGCCAGTGGAGCGCGAGATTCGTCACGCTCGCCGTGGCATCGCCGTTCATCGCTCCCGACGGCGCGATTGTAACGTCGGCTTCGGCATGCAGTTCGCCGCTGTGCGGAACCTTTTCGCCCATGTAGGGCGCCAAGAATCCGACGTCTTTCGTGTCGATCGCTTTTGCGTGAAGCGCGCCGCCGGCGAACTGCGGATCGGCAGCGAGATCGGGCTGAGAGAAAAGGAACTTCGCGGCGACATCGCGCAGCGCGAACTTCGTGTGCGTTGCTTTCTCGCCTCCACCGCGAAACGAAAATCCGCCCGAACCGAGCGCGAGAGAGAGCTCGACCTTTCCGTCCGTCGGAACGCGCACGCCAGCTTTCGTATCGGCATAGAGCGAGAAGGATTTGGATCCATAGGTCACGGGGCCCTGGAAGGTCATGCCCGTGTCTTTCTCGGGGACGCCCGCCGCGATGTTTGCGCCGACGTGGAGATCTGCGCCTTTCTTCGTGAGCTCGACTCCTTCGAGTCCGTAGTCCGAGAGGGGGAGGCGGTCGAAGTGAGCGTCCGCTGAGATCTGCGCGGAGACCTTCCGGAGGACCTCGAGACCTTTGGGCTCGTTGACGTCGAAGTCTGGAACGTCGATCTTGATTCCCGAGCTGAAGATCGGAGCGAGATCGTCCGGCATCATCGAGATCATTCCGCCATCGAGCTGCAAGGTTGCATCGACGAAAAGGCGACGAACTGGCTTGAGCTTGAACGCGCCTTTGGCGTGTCCGCGGCCGACATAGCGGACTTCGAGAAACCAGAGCTCCTCGGTCGTTACGTCGATGTCTTCCA
Source organism: Myxococcales bacterium (assembly GCA_023248815.1). GTDB lineage: Bacteria > Myxococcota_A > Polyangia > Polyangiales > Polyangiaceae > JAHFDV01. Next base: position 1,049 of record JAHFDV010000390.1, on the reverse strand, counting down.
TCTGAATCGTGAAAAGGTTGTAGTCTGCATCCGTCAGTGGAGGAGGCGGCGGCTCTTTGGAGAAAAGCGGGATTGGGTCGACCCCCGGGATTGGCGGATACGCCTGCACACGCCGCTGCGTCAGCGCATCGTCGGCGTCTTTCAGACGATGGCGGAACCAGTAGTGAATCCCGGAGCCGCGGACTTTGGTGAGGTGAAACGTCTTCTTGGTTAGTGCGAAGAGATCGATGTGAACCGTCGCGTCGGCGATCGTCATGTACATCTGGACGTTTCGGTCTTCGAACCGAAGGCGGAGGTCGCGGACGGTCACGACGCCCGGAAAGAACGTATGCGCGTGCGCGACCTCGAGATGAAGATCGGCCGTCTGTCCGTTCACGAACTTCGGCAGCGCTCCGGAGGCGAGCGCAACGTTCGCGGCAATGAGATAGAGCGGATAAAGCGAGACCAACGCGATCGCGACACCGATGACCCATCGGCGGCGAACCCAAGGTTTGAGCGAGGTTCCCACGGACTCCGCTTTACACGGAGCATGCCACGCTCGATTTTGGGCAAATTCTCGAAATCGATGGGGAAACACCGCCGTCTGAGCGTAAAAAAACGTGACAATGTGCCACGGACCTTCGGTATTTCCGCAGGCCTGTCACGCGTCACCGGGTACTTAACGATGACGCGCGCCCCTAAGCCTTCGCTACCGCGATGCTCGAACTCTCCGTCCTCGATCTCTCGCCGATCTCTTCGGGCCGCTCGGCCAGCGATGCGCTTCGCGAGAGCGTCGAGCTTGCGCGCCTCACCGAGTCGCTCGGCTTCACGCGCTACTGGTTCGCCGAGCATCACAATGCCGGAGCGTTGGCTAGCTCTTCTCCAGAGGTCTTGATCGCGCACATCGTCGCCAAGACCACGCGCATCCGCGTAGGGGCTGGAGGCATCATGTTGCCGAATCACCGGCCGCTGAAGGTCGCAGAAGTGTTTCGCGTGCTCCACGCTCTCGCGCCCGGAAGGATTGATCTTGGACTCGGACGCGCGCCGGGCACCGATGGTCGAACCGCCCA
>JAHFDV010000389.1 GCA_023248815.1 Myxococcales bacterium | reverse complement strand
CGTCGAATGCGAGATCGCCGCTGCGCACTTTCACTTCCTTGCCTACGAGCGACGTCGCTTCGTTGCTGGAGAGCCCTGAAAGCTGCCTCGAAATCGTATCGAGCTTCGACGTCTGCGCGATCGACTGCTCGACCGATGCGAACTGCGAGAGCTGCGAGACGTATTCCGTCCCTTCCATCGGCTTCATCGGATCTTGATTGGAGATCTGCGCGACGAGGAGCTTGAGGAAAGCGTCTTTGTCCATCGTCGACTTCGTCGCCGAAGAAGTCGAGCCGCTCGTGGAGTTGCTGGTGTTGGTGAGACCCGAGATGCTGGAGGCCATGCTCTCAGTCAGAGCACGATCCGTACCCGCGCCATGAGGTCGCCGTTCCCTTCGGTCGAGCCACTATCGACCGCGCTCGCTTGCGACCAAGTCGTTTCGTGATCACGGCGAGACGATTGACCAAATCCTTGCTGACTAGATCCGTGCGACTGCGAGAACGATCTCGCCATGTCACGCGAGGTCTCGTTCGAGCCTGTATTTTCAGTAATTCTGAGAGACACCTGATTTGCGATCGGCTCGATCTCCTTGATCATTTGCGCGCTGTGCTCACGAAGCGCAGTTGCCGTCTCGGCGGAGCCAACGACGGAAACATCCATCTTTTCCTTGTCGCGCTTCGCATGCACGACGACGCGGCCGAAGCCTTCGATATCGAGCGCTGCCGATGCGATGTTGTTCAACGTCATCTGGTTGACGACATTGTCGACGGCTGTTTGACGATCGATGTGCGAGAAAGTTGGCGCTTGCGGAGCGGCATTCGAGGCCACAGGAGACGCGGCAGTAGCGCTGCTGTTCTCGTGCATCATCTGGGTTTGCGCGCCTTCGGTGAGGCGTGAGCTCGTCGCTGCCTCGCCGTTCAGTGCGTCGCGCGAGAGGCCCTTCTTGTCGCGTTGCAACGTTCGGTCGCGCGGATCTCCCTCGACTGATTTCTCTCCGTTCGGAGCCGTTTCCGCATTCGGCGCGAGGGTCGCGGGCTCGGGCGTCACGCTCTCGTCGAACGTCTGCAGGTGCGCTGCGAGCGTCGCTTGATTCGCGCTCGTCGCATCGACTTTCGCGAGTCCATCGAAGCTAGTGCGCAGCGAGACGGTCGCGTCGCGCAGAGCCGCATCGTTGATCCGCATTGCCTTCGGCGCTGGGGCCATCGCTACGTTCACGGAATCCTTCGGCTGCTCCGGCTCACTTTGCTGCTCGTTGGACGCGAACCCATTCGAGTCGCTGGGGGACTCGAATGACTTCTTTGCGGACCGGTCGACTTCAATTCGACTCGCCAAATGGCTAGTTTTTGCGAGCCATTCCGTTTTCACGTGTGCGTACGCAGTTGGAGCGGTCGCTTCGTCTTCGCGCACCGCGTTCGTATTCTGTGCTGTCTCCGCTGGCGCCTCCGCGCGTGAGACTTTGCCGAGCTCGCGACTGGGCGCGACATGTTTCGCGTCTTTCGCTTCGCTCGCTTTCGTCGCGCCGCAATCCATTCTTGGAGGGACGACGAGACCAAGAGCCGACGTGAGGTCTGCACTTTCTTTTGCGTCGACGCCCGTCCACATCGATGCGTCGAGCGCGACAGTTGGCGTCCCCCGCGAGACCGCAATCTCCTTTTCGTCGAGGCCGCCCTCCATCTTGTTTTCGTTGGGCGTGGCAACATCCTCCCCCGAGAGCTCGAGCGCTTCGAAGGCAGGGGGATTGGCTTCTGATTCTTGCGAGAGGGCCGAGTGCAGCAACTGTGGCCGTTCGCCTTCGCCTGAATGATTCGTCGCGGCCCGGTCCGGAGCTGCCTCTGTCCCAACGATCGTCTCTTTCGCGAGCGCGGGAGGGCTCTTCGGAATCGGTGCGAGCATCGTGAAGTCGAACGCGCTCGGCAGAGTCACCCCGCCCGATGCGACCACGCTCGAAGCCTTGGCCGTCGTCGATCCTTTGACGCCTTCTGATTGGGGAGTCCTCGATTCGGCGCCCTCTGCAGCGGGTTTTTGCGCGAGAGCGCGCACGTTTTGGGTGCTCTGGACGAGCGACAGAGGAATGGCAGTAAGCGTCGGCTCGGCCGATGAAGTGCGCTTCTTGGAGACCTTCTCCTCCGAAACATCGACGTCGCGTGCCTCACCTTTGCCTTCGAGCGCTTCGTCCGCGAGGCCTTCTTTCGCGCCTTCCGCTCCCTCTCTGGCGAAAGCCAGAAGGAAATTGAATCCGTCTTTTCGCGCATGTACGCGGGCTTCCGTGCGCTTTGCGGGGACGTCTTTCGGTTCGGCCAGGGCGCGTTCGCCAGCTCTCGTGACTTTCAAGGCAACCTCATTCGCTTTCTCGGATCGGCGCTGTCGTCTGCGGACGTACAGCAGAGGTGAGTAAAGCAAGCGCAATGCCGAACCAAATCTCGTCGACGTCAGAGCTAGCCGGCGCGCGCTTATCCGAGGTTCACCGACTCGGTTCGAAGCGTGGAACGCTCTCGGCACTACTTGCAGAGCTTGATTGTCGAACCTCCGGCCGTCCCCGTGACGGTCGAGCCACTCGAGCCATACGAGATCGAAGCCGTCTTGTCGTTCCCAACGCCGTCGTACTTCCAGTAAGTCAGGCGACCTTGCGAGTCGTAGCTGAAGGTTTCTGTCACGTCGTCTGCGGTGCCGGCCCCGTCGTAGTGGTAGTACGTGATGAGGTCGTCCGAGTCGTACGTATACGATTCCGTGAAGTCGGCGTCGCTGCCCGACGCGTCGTAGCGGTAGTATGTGACGAGGCCATCCGAGTCATACGTGAAGGACTCCGTGTAGTCGGCATCGGTGCCCGAGGCATCGTAGCGATGGTACGTAGGGAGACCGTCGGAGTCGTAGGTATACGACTCGGTGGTGTCGGCTTCGCTGCCCGACGCGTCATAATGGAAGTACGTCAGAAGGTCGTCCGAGTCGTACGTGAACGAGGCTGTGAAGTCTGATTCCGTGCCCGTGGGATCGTAATGAACGTAAGTGGGGTCGCCGTTCGCGTTGCGCGTGACCGAGCCCGTGCTGCCCCCGACGAGCGCTGCGAGATCTTTTCGATCGTCGACGTTTGCAAAGAGGGCAGCAACGCGTGAGACGATCGAGCTCGACGAGATCGGGACGCAAAATTTCGCAGAGGAAGTGCTGGGCGGGTCGACATCGCCGTCTTCTTCATCGGCGTCCCCTTCCGAGCTCGCGTCGCGATGCTTGCCCGCGTCGTCTCTGTCGGCATCCTCACCGGCATCGGTCTTGGCAGGGTCATCGTCCGAACTGCCGGCCGTGCATGCGAAGAGAAGGCTCGAAAGCGCGAGAAAAGAAGCGACGAGCCACCGGCGTTTGGGAGAAAGAAGTGCGGATTCAGAAGATCGAGTCGACATGCTCCGTGTTTGTCGTCCGCGGCCGAATTCCTTCGACCTCGGCAGCCGATTTCACAGAAGACGTTGAAAACGTTGGGGGCTCGTCGCTTCGTTCGCGCATCAGCCCAGTCGTCGCAGCTCTTCTTCCGTGAGCACGAGCCCGAACGACTCGACGAGCGCGGGAAGTTGCTCCTTCGTGCGCGCGCTGGCAATCGGCGCCTGCACGCAAGGCTGCTGACGGAGCCACGCGAGGGCGACCGCCGAGACGCTCACTTTTTTCGCCGCGGCAATTTCATCGAGCACGCCGAGCAAGGCGACGTTCTTCGGATTGTCGAGGAGCTTCGCCGCGCCCTCGGCTCGTGCCGATTCCACCTTCTTGCCGGGGCGATACTTGCCCGTCAAAAATCCCGAAGCGAGCGCGTAGTAAGGTAGCTCGACGATTCCGAGCTCGCGCAGCGTCGGCACGAGCGTCTTGTCGAGCTCGCGATCGACCAGGTTGTAGTGGTCTTGCGAGACGGTGATGGGTGTGAGATTCGCTTTTCGCGCGAGGCTCACCGCAGATTGAATGCGATCGGCTTTCCAGTTGGAGACGCCTACTTCGCGAATCTTGCCGGCTTTCACGAGCTCGTCGAACACGCCCACCACTTCTTCTTGCGGCACGTTCGGATCGTCACGGTGCGCGTAGTAGAGATCGAGGTAGTCCGTCTGCAGGCGCTTCAGAGAATCGTCGACTGCCGCGCGCACGTTCTCTGCAGAGAGCCCAGGGCGCGTGCTCAAGCTGAAGACCTTCGTCGCGATGACGACCTTGTCACGGCTCTTCCGCGAAGCGAGCCACTCGCCGATGATCGTCTCGGATTCGCCGCCCTTGTTGCCGGGGACCCACGCTGAGTACACGTCCGCCGTGTCGATCGAACGGCCGCCCGCTTCGACGAAGGCGTCGAGCACGGCGAAGGACTCTTCGCGATTCGAGGTCCAACCGAACGTATTGCCGCCGAGAACGAGAGGTCCGAAGTCGAGTTTCGTCATGAGAGATTCGTAGCGGTGGCGTGAGCAAAAGCAATGGGCCGTGCGAGACAACGCGATTAAGGCCGATTTGGCGCGAATTACCGCGATTTCAATGCGCTTGCGGTTGAACGATACGATCCGTCGATTAGAGAACCGCATGCTCAACAAGCAATCCCTCGCGCTCGTAGCCTGCTTTGCTTTCGCCCCCACCTTCATCGCCTGCGGTGCGGCATCTCCATCGTCGAACGACGATGTCGAAGACGTAGTCAGCGCCGAAGACGAGCTGCAAGATGGGGTCAGCCTTCGTGGCAAGTACGAGCCCACGGCCGCCGGAGACGACACGGAGTTCGACGAGCTCGCGGTGAGCGCATCGGGGAAGAAGCTTTCGATCACACTGTCGGGGTTGAACGAGAAGCGGGTCTACGGACTCTCACGCACGAGCTCCGGCGCTTACGTCTTCACCTCCGGCGAGCTCGATGGAGAGTGCGACAATCCCGGATGCAATACGCTCCAGAAGATCGCGGGCGTCGTCTACGTGAAGAAGGTCGGCAAGAAGCAGATCGCGAGCGCCAAAGTTACGGTGACGCGTCGCTATTTCTATCCGGAGAGTCCGGGAGATCTCGAGGGAGACTTCGCCGAAACGTATCGCTTCACGAAGCGTTGAGTCGAGCTGACCTTGATTCGCTAGCCCTCGTCGCGAGTCCGAGCTTGATCTCGAAGGCGAGAAGCTTTCCGTGGAGGCGCAATGGGTCACCTTCGCAAATTAGAAGCATCACTTCTAATTTTCACGAAACTGGAGACTCACGTCGTGGTGACGTCTCGACATTCGAAGCGAGCTAGCCCGGACGTTTCCGCCCGGAGAACTCGTCCGTTTGCTTTCGTTCGATGCGCGAAGCTTCTTCGAGGGCCGTCTGCGCGATCACTTCTTCTAGCTTCTCGAGCTTCTTCTTCTCGATCTCGGCGCTCTTCACCTTGTCGCGCTTCTTGCGCTCTTCGATCTCCGCGATTTTCATCTGCGTGACGGCATTCGCTTCGCGCCTTTTCAAGCCGTCGGCGTATCCCCACGATTCTTGGTAGCTCCCGACGCTCGAAAGATCGGGATTGTTCGCCGCCTCTTGCCACGCCTCGTGAGCCCTTACGAGCGCGTCTTTTTTTTGATCGACGACTTGCGATGCACGCACGAGCTCCGCTCGTTCGCGATCGACCGCCTTCTGACGGAGGTCCACCAAGCGATGGATGCGTTTCTCGCGCGCGCTCACCTGATGCCGTCAATTTGCGAGAGCACACGGATCGATTCTTCGCGAGAGATCGGCTCGTGCGTTCCTTGGCGGATCATCGCTTCGATTTTCGGGAGCGCAATTCGCGCAGCGTCGATGCGACGATCGCTTCCGGTGACATACGCGCCGATTTGGATGAGATCGTTCGCCTCCTGATGCACGGCCATGTGGTCGCGCGCTTGAGAAGCGGCCTTTTGATGAGGCTTCGTGGCGATGTCGGCGATCAAACGCGACACGCTCTTCAACACGTCGACGGCGGGAAAGAGACCGCGGTCGGCGATGCGTCGCGATAGGACGATGTGCCCGTCCAAAATACCGCGCACGGCGTCGGCGATGGGATCGTTCAAGTC
>JAHFDV010000388.1 GCA_023248815.1 Myxococcales bacterium | reverse complement strand
ATCCGTGGGCGCGCTCGAGGCCTGCCGCGATGTCGTGCAAAATTCGCAGGGCGCGCGTCTGATCGATCACGCCGCGCAGGAGGAGGTCTCTCAGACTTTCGCCTTCGATGTATTCGAGCACGAGGAAGAACGCGCCATCTTCCGTCTGGCCGAAGTCCGTGGCGGCGACGACGTTCGGATGTTTGATCTTCGCGGCAGCGCGCGCCTCGCGTTCGAAACGCGCGATGATTTCCGGGGACTCCGAGACCTCGGGAAGCAGCACCTTCATCGCGACACGCTCACCGAGGTGAATGTGCTCCGCGAGATACACGGCGCCTACGGCACCTTCACCGAGTCGACGCTCGATCCGATAGCGCTCGGCGATGAGCGTTCCCGGCGCGAAGGGATCCTTGGGGGAGTCGCTCGGCGCGTCGTTCATCGGTCGAAGCTCACACCCACGAGAAGAAAGGGGCTCAAGGTCGGTGTGCCAGCCGATCGCAGCGTCAGCGAAGATCCCGTATCCGTCGCAATCACCGTCTGGTCATCGAAGAGCGAACCGTGGTGCGCAAAGGCGACGCGCATGCCGAGCTGGAAAGTGATGCGACTCACGATCGAGCTCGCCGCGCCGAGCGCCTTCGGCGTGCCGTGATGCAGATCGTAAGCCGTCTGAATGCCGAGAGGGATCTCCAACATGCCACCCGTCTGGCTCGGTGCGACGAATCTCGTCGGGACGCCTGCGACGGAGCGTTCACGTTCGTCTTCGGGGCGCGCCGTGAACGCGTAACCGAGGCCGAGGAGGAAGGCGCCTTTCCAACCTTTGGGCATGAGCGGCAACGTCAGCTTGGCGTGGAGGCCGCCGCTGAATCCGAGACGCGTGACGTCTTCGTTGTTGGCGCCGCTCGTGTCGAACGTTGCGTATGCCCCGACGCGCAGGAGCGGAAAGAGCGCGACGTGCGCATCGAGTCCGGTCGTGAATCCCATGTCTCCCGCGCTGTTTCCGCCGAAGAGAACGCGGCGCATGGGCCCAGCGCTCACACCGGCATCCCAGTGGAGCTGCCCGAAAGCGACGTTCGGGACGAGCGTGATGAAGAGGGCACCCACGAGCGACCCAAGCGCGCAGACCGCACGGTTTTGTAGGCCTTTTTCTGCGTGGGGCATGGGCAAAGACAGTCTAATTCGAACGGAGCGTACGCGCGCGAAGAATGCGGAGTCGGTTCTCGGCGGCCTTTCGATTGGGCCCGCTCGGAGATTTTTCGAGATACTCCTCGAACGATGCACGCGCGCCCGCGATGAGGCCCGCGCGCTCGCTGATGAGACCACGGTCGAAGATGGCTTCGGCGAGCATCGGCGAGAGCGCGAGCACGCGATCGACGACGAGGAGAGCCTTGCCGAACTCCCCGCGATGCAAAAAGACGTTGCGGAGGTTCATGAGCATGCGCTGAAGGAGCGCGCGCGACGAGATGGGTGCCAAGAGCGCCTCGGGGATGTCCGTCCCGGAAGCCCCCGTGCGTGCGAGGAGGTCACCCAAGACGGCCTTCGTTGCGATGCGACCGCCAAAAAAGGCGTCGATGAAGACGGGCGGCTCGCTGCCCGTCAGATCGCGATCGATGCGCACGAGGAAATGGCCAGGAAATCCTACACCCCGCGCCAGCATGCCCGCGCGCCGTGCGACCTCGATATAAACGAGCGCCAGCGAGATCGGGATGCCACGCTTTCGCTCGAGCACCGTCTGCAAGAAGCTATTTTGCGGGTCGTAGTAATCGTCTTCGTCACCCACGAACCCGTGGCTCGAGGCGAGCTCTTCGCGGAGGGCGTTCGCCTGGTCTTCGAGGGAGCGGTCAGTCCACGCCGTACGGAGAAGGGGACGCGCCAGAGCCTCGAAAGAGGCTTGAATTTGTGCCGGATCGACCGGCGCGTTGGCGAAGTCTCCCGCAATCAGGACGGCGCCCAAGACGGGATCCAGCTCATCGTCGGTTCGCTTGGCGAAATCGTCGAAACTGAGAGGCGCTTGACGCAGCACCGTAGGATGAGGGACATACGCCGGCGACATGGCTAAAGCGAGGCGTTCGAGCATTCCAACAAAGAGTTCTGTCCGCAAGGAGTTTGCACGCGCGAAAAACGTTCGCCCCGTGCCGATTACCGGAAAAGAGCGCCCCGTCGACATCATCGAGCAGATGTTTCCGGCATATGTCGGCCGCCAGGAGCGAAAAGCGTTCGAGCTGATGCGCAGGAGCGCGAAAGAGGACCACGCGACCTTTTTGACGTTGAGCGGCGCAATGACGCCCGCCGGCCTTCACCAATCGTGCCTCATCCCCCTCATCGAACGCGGCCTCATCGACTGCATCACGACGACGGGAGCGAACCTCTACCACGACGCCCACCGCGTCATCGGGCACTCGGTCCGCGAGATCGAGCCGAACGCGGGCGACCTCCAATACCGTCTCGCGCGCGTCATCCGCATCTACGATCTCGGCTTCTGGGAAGAGACGCTTCTCGAAACGGATCAGCTCTTCTCGGCGATTTTGCAGAAGCCCGAATTCCAGAAGAAGATGACGACGACCGAGCTTCATTACTTGCTCGGGAAGAACCTCTACGAGATGGAGCGCGCGCTCGGCGCAAAATCGAGCTGTCTTCTCGCGACGGCCTACAAGTTCGGCGTACCGATCTTCGTGGGAGCCGTGCAAGACGGATCGATCTTCCTCAACATCGTCAAGCTGAAGCGCGTCCTTGGACCAAAATTCAAGCTCGAAATCGACGTCAACGACGATGTCTTCGAGATGGGCGCTATTCAACATCATTGCTTCGCGACGATGAAGAAGCCGATGGCGATCTGGATCCTCGGCGGCGGCGTTCCCAAGAACTACACACTCCAGGGGGAGCCCCTTCTCGATCAAATCCTTTCGGTGCCGACCCACGGCTTCGACATCGACGTGCAGTTCTGCGTCGACCCCGTCGACAACGGCGCGCTCTCTTCGTGCCCCGCAGGCGAAGGTCACACGTGGGGCAAGGTCTCGGCCGAAAGCGTCGAGACGGGCTCCGTGTACTGCCACACCGACGTGACGGCAGTGTTTCCCTGGCTCACCTACGCGCTGCTCTCCGACCCGCGCGTGCACCGCAAACCACGTCGCTTGTATGATGCACGCAACGCCGCCGTTGCGCGCCTCCAAGCCGAAGTCGAAAAGAAGCGCAAAGTGCTCGAGGGCACGATGAAGTACAAGATGCCCAAGCGCACCACGAAGCCGAAGAGCTGAGCCAAAAGCAAACCGCGAAGCCGAAGCGCTGCGCGGATCAGCGCGAAACGCGCGGTGCGTTGACGCTTCGCGCGTTCGAGCTAGAACCAACGGGCTCATGGCCCGCGCACCCACTTTTCGCATGCTCGCGCTCGGTCTGCTTTGCGCGACGCCGCAAGCGTTCGTCGCGTGCGGTGGCGATGACGGGAGCGGCGTCATCGATCCGAGCTCGACCGATTCAGGATCTGCGAGCGACGCCGCGCACGACGCCTCCACGGGCGATGGTACACTTGGGGACGCCGGACCCATGAATGTCGAGGTGCACCTCGTCTTCGTCCACGGCGTCGAGCAGTCGAAGCGCTACGCCGATGCCGAAAACGACGTCGTCGATCTCGAAGCGGCGGTGATGGCCGATCTCACTTCGCGCGAGCCGGCATACGAGGCGGCCCATCACGTGAAGCTCAGCGCCACTTCGGTGCACTTCAATCTCTATACGGATCTCAAGGGAGCGCTCCTTTCTCCGGGGCTCGACGACGGAACGGGCGAAGAGGTCGCGACGCGTTGGCGGATGCAATTGAAGACCAAGCTCGACGCGGCGTTTCCGAACGGCGAGAAGAACATCGTCATCGTCGGCCACAGCACAGGTGCGCGCGTCGGTTTCGAAGTTGCGGCCGATGTCGGCGGATCAGCAGGAACACCGGGCTCGGCAACGTGGGGCTACAAAGACCGCATTGCTGGCGTCGTCTCGGCGCACGGAATGCTCGACTCGCTCGCTTCTTACAAAACATCGCTCGGCGTCGTCTCGTTCGAGAGCGCCTGCAGCGTGCTCTATCCCAAAGGTTGGTGCGCGTACGCGTCCAACATCACCGCATGGCCTGCGGCGGAGTGGGTGGCCAAGGAGCGCGCGTCACTCGTCCTCACGTCTTCGCGAGATGATTGCGTCGCGCTCGGCTTCAGTCTCTTCGGCGAAGAGTCCGACAGTGCATTGCCGCTACGCGCGCAGGGTCATCCCAGCGCGGTCGGGCTCGCGCTCACGAAAAAGAACTTCGAGGTCGCGCATGGAAAACGCTACGGCGATTTCTGCCATGCAGATATCGCAGATCCCAAAGCCGACCGTCACGCTGCGGCCGTAGCTGCCGCCAAAGAACAGATCTCGAAATGGCTCTTCGAGTCTGCGCCGCGTGTCGTCAACGTGAATGCCGCCGAGCAGTTCGTCACGGCGGATCTCGACGCCAAGGCTTCTTCGACCCCATTCCTGCTCACGAAGACATGCCCCGCCTCCTCGAAGGCTGCCGGCCTCGAGACAGTTGCACGATGCACGCATCCCAACAAGGACGTCCACGAGATCGCATCTTCCAACATCTCCGGCACTCCCAATAAAACTTGCGGCGGCAGCGCCACCTGGACCAACGTCCATGATTTCGCGGCGACGGGCGCGCTGTGGCTCAAATCCTATTCGGATCAGGGCGGGCTTTTGTCCACGCTCCACTGAGCCCTCCAGACGGATTGCGGTGCAACGCAGATCGGCTATCGTGCCAGGCGCGCGCGGGTGGCGGAATGGCAGACGCACTGGGTTTAGGTTCCAGCGCCGAAAGGTGTACGAGTTCAAGTCTCGTCCCGCGCACTAAGAGCACGTCCGAAAACCGCCGCTACTCGCGAGAATTTGCCCACCCGCTTTGCGAGCGGGGCAAATTTTCCCGAGTCCGATAGCAACGGGTGTCGGCCGTGCTCCCGTTTGTTCTTGGCAAGTCCGGTTTCCGGACTTGCTGTAACGGAGAGCAGGACACTCATCCGTCGCGCGCAGCCCCTCGGGCTCGAGAAATTCAGCGGAATCTGCTACTCCGCTGGGCCTCATGAGTGAGCATGCCGCTACCACCATCGACTCCCGCATCCATCTGTTTTCCTCGCTGACGGAGGCCTCGGAGGTCGAGCACAATTTGATGTGCCTCTACCTCTATGCGGCCTTCAGCATGAAGCGCTCGGTGTCGGAGGGGGTGACGGCCTCCCAGCTCGAAGCCATCGAGCGGTGGCGTCGCGTGATCATGCAGGTCGCGCTCGAAGAGATGACGCACCTCACGCTCGTCTCCAACATCATCGCGGCGACGGGGGCGAGCCCCAACTTCATGCGACCGAACTTTCCCGCGGCGCCTGGTCTCTATCCGGCCGATCTCGTCATCGAGCTCGCGCCGTTCGATCTCAGCACGATCGAGCACTTCATCTATTTGGAGCGACCCGAGTCGCACGAAGTCGCGGATGGCGCGAGCTTCCCGCATTCGATGCGCTACGTGCGCAACGCCCCCGTCGGGCGTCTCATGCCGCACGCGAGCGACTACGTGACGGTAGGATCGCTCTATCGATCGCTCCGCGAGGCCATCGAGACACTGTGCGACAAGAACGGCGAAGTGAATTTTTTCACGGGGGATGTCGCGAGGCAGATCGGCCCGCTCGATTCGCCGCTTCCGGGGCTCTCGCTCGTGACCGATCGCGCTTCGGCAATCAAGGCGATCGACACCATCGTCATCCAGGGCGAAGGCGCGCAGTCCGAAGAAGGATCGCACTTCGCACGCTTTCAGCAGATACGTGAAGAATACATCGAGATCCTGAAGCAAGACCCGAGCTTCACGCCGGGACGAGTCGTCGCGCGAAATCCCGTCATGCGAAAGCCGACGGTACTCGAAGGGCGTGTGTGGGTTCGCGAGCCGCTCGCTGCGCAATACATGGATCTTGCGAACACGCTCTACGCGTTCATGCTGCGCGTGCTCGTACAGATTTACGCAGTC
>JAHFDV010000387.1 GCA_023248815.1 Myxococcales bacterium | reverse complement strand
CTCGACGAATGCGCCGTAATCGGCGATCGACATGACCTTCCCCTTGACCTTCTTACCCGGCGGGAACGCTTCGACAGCGTGTCCCCACGGATCGTCTTGGGTCTGCTTGTAGCCCAGCGAAACACGCTCTGCTTCGGGGTTGTACTTGAGGATCTTGACCGTGACTTCTTGGCCGACCTGGAACACTTCGCTCGGGTGATTGACGCGACCCCAGCTCATGTCCGTGATGTGGAGGAGGCCGTCGATGCCGCCGAGATCCACGAACGCACCGTAGTCGGTGATGTTCTTGATCGTGCCCTTGACCATCTTGCCCTCTTCGAGGATTTCGAGGGTCTTCGACTTGATTTCTTTCCGCTCGACTTCGAGGAGCTTGCGACGCGAAAGAACGATGTTCCGACGCTTGTCGTTGCACTTCAAAATGAGGAATTGGTACGTCTGACCGATCAGCTTATCGAGATTGCGGATCTGGCGAAGATCGACTTGGCTCCCCGGGAGGAACGCGATGATGCCGCCGCGAATCTTGACGTTGAGGCCGCCCTTCACGCGCTCCGTGATGGTGCCTTCGATGATCTCTTCGGCTGCATAAGCCTTCTCGAGCTCTTCCCAGACGCGCTTGCGATCGGCCCACTCCTTCGAGAGGGTGACGAGGCCCTCGTCGTTTTCGCGCGCGACGATATAAACTTCGACACTGTCACCTGCTTTGACGGTGACGACGCCCGCTGCATCGGTGAAGTCCGATACGGGGAGGATACCTTCGCTCTTGCCGCCGACGTCGATGACGACGTTACGGCCGCGAAGCTCTACGACGATGCCTTGGGTGACTTCGCCTTCTTTGCGAAATTCGCCCTCTTTGATGCTTGCTTCGAACAGCGCGGCGAAAGAATCAGCTCCGGATGAGCCAGCCGCGGATTGGGTTTGAGTATTCATGCTGCTTTTTGTCTGCTTGCTTTAACCTCGAGAGGGATCGGTGCGCACCGAGCCACTGTCGGGGGGGTTGGGGCACGTCCTGTGATGGCTGCCCATGAATCTGGGTGCGGCCTAAGACCGTCGGAGACGGCCCTCATCAAGAAGTGCATTGGGTGAAAAACATCTCCCGAAAAGAACCGTTCCTATCGGGACCTGTCCTCTATTTGAGAACGGGGCGGAATGTTTAGCGCGGCGGGCCGGTACTGTCAAAAGGCACCGCACCTACTCGAACCGCTATTTTCCTACGGCAGACCCGTCTCTGCGAGCCCCTCGCCCCGACGCCCGCGATGTCGCACGTCCTCTCTTTGACGAACCCGCCACATGAACGTCGCTAGATTGTGCACGACCTACTGCATCTCACCCTGGAGCTATGACGCAGAATGACTGTGGAAAACTCAAAATGCCTAGAAAGGTACGAGTTTTGCCTTGCTGCGATGCGTCATGCAGCCCGTTCTTCAGTCTCTTGCTGAGACGCAGCCCAGCCCTTCCTTGCAGCCCGAGGTATCGATGCAACCACGCGCGCTCTCGATGCCTCCTCTCGGTCGGCGTCCATCTGGGTTTCGGCAACGTCCGGGCACTGCCATCTCGGCTGTGGGGGCTTATTTCGCAGAACGGTTCGAGCTCGAAGTGGCGACGCACCATGCGTACGTGATTCTTTGCGCCGAGCTCGATGCCCTCGATGCGCCTAAGCCCCTCGTCGAGAGCGTCGAGCGCGCCGTCGTCGAAGAGCGCGAGCACATCGAATGGATGCGGCGCCTGGCTTCGCGGTTCGCGGGAGTTCCTGTGCAAGACGACTTCGGAGGACCCGCGTCTCGTCCGCGATCGCTCAGCGAGATCGCAGTCGAGAACATGGTCGAAGGCTGCGTGCGTGAATCGTTCGCGGCGGTGATCGCGGGGTGGCAGGCTTCGCACGCGAAGGATCACGAGGTCGTCGAGAAGCTGCGCAACTACGCAATGCGAAAGACCGGACACGCGCGACTCGCGTGGAGCATTCATCGTTGGAGCGCGAAGCAACTCGACGAGCTCTCGCGTGCGCGCGTTGCAAGCGCGAAAGAATTCGCCGTCTATTCACTGCGCGACGAGATTCGCGCCGAGCCAGATCCCGAAGTGCGCATGATTGCGGGCGTGCCGACGCGCATGGAAGCGGAGCGGCTGATCGACGGGCTCAGCGTCGAGCTCTGGGCGTGATGCGCGCATAGGAGCGCTCCACCAAATAAGTTCATCTCTCATCGACATCCGCGCGCGACTTGTGGCAAGGTGCGCGCCGCTTGGGTCGATAGCTCAGTTGGTAGAGCTGCGGACTTTTAATCCGTAGGCCGCGGGTTCAAGTCCCGCTCGACCCACCAAGGAAAGCTCCGAGAAATCGGGGCTTTTGCCGTTTTGTGCTTGGCGACGACGGGGCGCGACAAGACCCGCGTGCGTTCGGACGCCCTCGCGCGTTGACCTGAGTCCTCGCGTCCCTGTCGATCGTCAAAGAAGTGGCGACCTGCACCGTTCACTCGTTCGATCCATTTCTTACGTGCCGCACCGAGTGGGTGCCGACGCAGACTTGTCGTGGTCGCCAGAGTGAGGTACTCACGAGTACCACTCACAGACGACTGCGATGAGCACTCGTCGAAGTACCCCATGAGCTTCGTACACTCTCCGGCCGCGCCTCCAACATCGACGTCGGTTTCGTCACGAGGCTTGCGTGTGCGAAAGCTGTCCGCGCTCTTCGTCGTCGTCGCGTTGCTCTTCGTGCGACCGTCGCGCGCAGACGAACCGGAGCAAGCGAGCACGCACTTCAACCGAGGCGTGACGCTCTACAAGATGCACAGCTTCGACGGCGCGCTCGCGGAGTTCAAGCGCGCCTACGAGATCTCGCCGAAGACGAGCGTGCTCTTCAACATCGGACAGCTCGAGTACGAGATTCACGAATTTGCGCACTCGATAAAAACGCTCGAACAATATCTCGCGGAAGCTGGCGAGAGCATTCCGGCGGACAAGCGCGCGACGGCGACCGACCTCTTGAACCGCTCCAAGCAGCTCATCGCGCACGTCGACCTCACGGCGGGTCCGAGTGGTCTCGTGACGCTCGACGAGACGAGTCTCGGGCAAGCGCCGCTGAAGTTGGACCTCGCGATGGATCCGGGGAAACACCGATTCACGCTCACTCGTGCCGACGCCGTCCCCGTGACGCGTACGCTCCTGCTCGCGAGCGGCGATCACGCGATGATCGATCTCCAGCCGGCAATCGAGGCCGAGCCGCAAAAAGCGATCGAGGCGAGCTCCGCGCCACTCCCCTCCACTCCCGCGGAAAAGGCGGCGGCTGCGGCACCGAAAGACCGAACACCGGCCTACGTTCTCCTCGGTACGACGGCCGTGCTCCTCGCAGGCACCGTGACCACGGCGATTCTGACGGTCGACGCGCAGCACGCGCTCGATCGTCAATACAACGACATCCCTTATGACCCCGTCGCCGTGCGCGACCGCCGGAGCGACGTGAAGACGGCGGGAGTCGTCACGGACATTCTCGGCTTGGCGACGATCGCGAGCGGTGTCGTGACGACGTATCTCTTCATTTCCTCTTCTTCGTCCTCGCCGTCGAAGACGCCATCTCGCAGCGCGTACGTGAGCGTCGGACCGACCTCTCTGGGCTTCGGAGGGACGTTCCAATGAACCTTGCGCGCCCTGTACTTGTCTTCGCCGTAATCGCGAGCGCGGCGACGGCTGCGTGCTCGATTCTCTATCAACCGCACGAGCAGTGCGATGTCACGGCCGATTGCCTTGCGCGCGGTGCCGCCTTCTCGGGTTCGCAGTGCGTCGCGAATGCGTGCGTCTTTCCGGCGATGGATGCGGGGGGGAAAGAAGATGTCCCGCCCGCGCCCGACATGGATGCTTCGCGTTTTGCGTGTGGGAACATGCCTGCACCCGAGCCTAGTTTTACGGAGACGGCACAGGTTTCGATCGCGTACTTGGATTACACCGGTGGCGGCGCGGCCACCGCAATCGACGTGCGCCTCTGCTCCGTGACGGATCCGGACTGCAAGAATCCTCGGTCGACCGTGAACGTTACGCCCGATGGTGGAGGTCCAGGTCCAGGCAGCGGCATCGACGCTGGCGCGGCTGGAGGAACGGGTTGGATCTCGCCCGGGTCCGACGGAATTGTCGGAGCGCGAGTGGAGACGGGATTCGACGGCTTCTTCGAGGTTCGTTCGCCCGACTACGCGCCGACGTATCGCTACACGCCGACCCCGCTTCGCAAAGACTTCCCGCCTTTCGTCGAGCTACTCGTACGAACTGCCGAACTCGAGGGCCTCGCAGTGGGAATCTTCGGGCGTAACGACGCGTACGACCCGAAGACACGCGGCGTCGTCTTCACGCACGCTCGAGACTGCGACGGGACGCCGCTGAAGGGGGCGCGCTTCGAGTTTTCGAATGTCGAAGGCGACACCAAGTACTTTCAGTTTTACATCATCAATACGACCGCGAACATCGAAGCGAAGGAGACGGACGGCACGGGACGCGGCGGGTTTGCAAACGTGCTTCCTGGCACGCGGACGTTCACGGCCTTCTATCCCGACGGGAAACGCATCGGCGTGGCTCGTGCGCAGATCCGTCCGGGCTCCGACACCGTCGTCACGATCTTGCCTCAAGCGCAGTAAGTCGCGTCGCAGGCTGCGTCTCCTTTCCGAAACGCCGCCGTCGTGCACGACGATTGCTCTCGTGCGGTCCACCCCGATGCGCACAAAGTTCTTCTCCGCTGCGGCGCTCGCCCTCTCGACGCTTGCGCCTACGACCAAAGGTGCCTCCGCTCGTCGATGGCGAGGCGCGAGCTCTGTCGTTCACGGGCACGTACGAGGACGTGAACCGAAACCCGAAGCCCTCTTTCCGCGACCCCGTACGAGACTTGTCCTCCTCCAGGAGCTACCAACCTCGAAATGGCTCGCTCACGGTGAGGACCGCGGGACTCGTAACGGCCTGGCCCGTCCGCCTGATGGAGTAGCGACCTAATTCGGATCTTTGGCGACCTTAATCGGCTCGAGACGACGGGCGCTGCGCACAGTGAATGCTAAACACTCACATGCTCAACGTGGGGACGATAAAAGCACTGTCACTATCAGCACTTATCTCTTGTCTCGCGGCGTGCGGAGGCCCGACTGAACCGCTGGAAGATGCCTCGGAAGACGCGATCGGCACGGGAGTCACGCTCTCTTGCAAGACCGACAAGAGCGTCCTCGACCACTTCGGAAAAATCGGATTCGACGCGGGCATCTCGATAACGGCGAAAGTGAAGCCGAAGAAGCTCGAGAACTTCACGCTGTCTTACGATGGCCTTCCCTCCCGCGGCGTGAAGAACAAGACGCGCACGGTGACGGGCGAAAAGCCTCCTGGGTACGTGGTCGATGACCAGACGTACGACGCTTACTCCGGCGTGAGCGACGCGGAGTGCTCTTACAAGCCGTATGCACCGAAGGCGATGACGGAAGAGTGGGAAGCCTTCGCACTCGAGATCGGACTCAAGTGCGGCGCCAAAGAGACGGTCGCGGTCGTGATGTGCAACGTCAGTCCGAAGAGCAAAAAAGCGGGCGCGGAGCTCGTTCTCCGCTACTCGGCCGCTCAAAAAACCGATCTCTTGAAGCAAAAAGTTTACGCGGCGAAAGAATTCAGAGGCAGCGAGATCGTCGTCGACAGCGAAGACACGCTCATGACGATTTATCGCGTCCTTCCGAAGAGCGAGCTCTATCCCGCGAACGGCATTTGCTATCGCGGACATACGCGCCCGCTGCAGGACATTCTCTTCAAGATGCTCGATAACATCGCCCCTCTGACATACGTCGACGGCGATTTGTCGGGAGCAGAAGGCAGCACCGTCAAATTTTGGTTCGAGGCCAAGGGCGGCAATCAAGAGATCTACGACACCCTGCGCATCCCCTTCTGCGCGAACTGACGCAGTCCCTGGAACACCGCGCGCGCAGCCGTTTCCTCGCGAAGAGAACCTTGCGGCGCGGTATCGTGCTGCCGTGTTTGCACTCGTTCGTGAGTT
>JAHFDV010000386.1 GCA_023248815.1 Myxococcales bacterium | reverse complement strand
CAGCTTTTTTCGCGATCGAGCCAATAGCCGTGCGAGACGCTGTCGCCGCGCACCCAGAGCACGCCGATCTCTCCAGGCGAAACGGACGCGCCGTTCGACCCCGTCGCCTCTTCGGGGAGAATCTTGAGCTCGTATCCCTCGACGACCTTGCCGAGCGAGCCCGGTCGGATGTCACCCGGGCGATTCGATGCATAGATATGGAACATCTCCGCGGAGCCGATGCCGTCATAGACGTCGCTCGAGAAGCGCGCGAGCCAGCGGTCGAGGAGCGCCTCCGGCAACGCTTCGCCCGCACTCAGTGAGAAGCGAATCGACGAGAAATCGAGGCCCTTTCCGGTTGCCTTGCGCTGCACGTCGTCGTGATCGAGGAGCTTGCCGAGCATCGTCGGAACATTGGTGACTACCGTGGGACGATACATCTCGATCGCGCGCATCAACGATTCGGGCGTGGGTCGCTCCGAGAAGAGTCCGACGCTCGCGCCGACCGCGAAAGGAAACATGAGGTTCGTGCCCGTCGCATAGCCGAAGAAGAGGCGTGGCACGCTCACCGAGACGTCGTCCTCGCGGTAGCCGACGGTCTTCTTCGCGTAGACCTCCGTGTTGAACTCGAAGTCGCGCTGCGAGTGAATGTTCGCTTTGGGCTCTCCCGTAGAGCCGCTCGTGAAGAGCCAAATCGCCGGCTCGTCACGGTGAGTGACGCGCCCTTTGCAATCGACCTCCCCCGCGCTTTTGATCGCACTCGCGAGCGAGACGAAACGTGCATCGGCGAATGGCGCGACATCGACCTCGCACTCTTCGCCGGTGGCGACGCGCGGAGCGACGAATACGCGGCGCAGCTCTTCGTGCGCTTGCGTCGCCGCAGCTTCTTCGCGCGATCCCATCCAGGCTTCGAGATCGCGCGCGATGTCGTCGACGGTGATGACGGCCGTGGCGCGCGTGTAGTGAACGAGCGCGCGGATCTGTGCGGGATCGGAATCGGGATTGCCCATTGCGACGACCGCCCCCGCAAAGAGCGTCGCGTAGAAGCTCCAGGCAAAGGGCGGCGCGTCGGGGAGAACGATGAGGATGCGCTCACCGCGACGAACGTCGGCTTGAATCAAGAGAGACGTGAGGGCACGCGTGCGTGCGGCGACATCTCGATACGTGTACGTGTGATTTCCGAAGCGCAACGCGACGCGCTCGCCTTTGCCTTCACGAATGCGATCGAAGAGAAAGTAGTCGGCGAGGTTCAGACGTTCTTCGTTCTTCACGACAATGTTGCTACCGAGGTTTCGGCCCTTAGAAAAGGGTCACCTAAGGCGCATGTTCAGGAAGACTGGAGGATCAACGGCGCTTCTTGCCGCCTGGCTTGCGACCGCCGGGCTTTCCGCCACCGGGCTTTCCACCGCCCGGTTTGCCGCCCACGGCCTTTTGCGGACGACCCTTTTGCGGACGTCCCTTCTCGGGGCGTGACGGCTGCGCTCCGCTCCGTCCGATTTTTGGTTTGCGCGAATCACCGCCGCCGCCTTGCGAGCGACCGCCGCGTGCGTCTTTGTCACCGGGACGCGCTCCTTCGGCAGGACGCGCGCCCTTCTGCGCGAAACGACGCGTGGTCGCACGTTTTTCCTGGCCGTTGCCCCAAGGCGCGTCGGCCGACTCGTCACGCTCGGCGATGCCGAAACGTTTCGCAGTGATTTGCCGGCGCGAGAGGCTGACGTCGATGATCTCGATGACGATGCGATCGCCGAGCTGCACCATGTCGCCGCCGCGCGAGGCGTAGAGACGAAGACCGTCTTCCGAGAGCTCGTAAGAACCGCCGCCGAGGCCGTCCGTGCGGACGAAGACGTCGACGAAGGGACCATCGAGGGCGATGAACGCGCCGCCGCCGACGAGCCCCGTGATCGTGCCTTCGAACCGCTCGCCGATGCGGTCCTTCATGAGCCAGGCCTTGTAGAGATCCGCAACGTCGCGCTCGACTTCCATCGCGCGGCGCTCGTTCTGCGAAGATCGCACGGCCGCATCTTGGAGCTCGCCACGCGTTTCGCTGTCTCGCGCGATCTTCTGGCGCTCGAGCACGGCATGAACACCGCGATGCACGATGACGTCGGGGTAGCGGCGGATGGGCGAGGTGAAGTGGAGGTAAGCGGTCGAGGCGAGGCCGAAGTGGCCGATATTCCCGGTGTCATACGCGGCTTGCTTCATCGAGCGGAGCAAGAGCATGTTGAGAACGGCTGCGCGCGGGTGACCCGCAAAGGAACGAATGAATGCTGCGAGGCGCTTCGGATCGCGCGTGTCTTCTTCGTCGAAGGGAACGCCGAGCACTTCACACATTGCCGCGAAGCGCGCGAGCTTCTCTTCCGAAGGCGGCGCGTGAACGCGGAAGATCGTCGGCACGTCGCGTTCGAGCGACCAACCCGCGACGACTTCGTTGGCGAGAAGCATGAGCTCCTCGATGAGCTGATACGCCTGCTTGAGGCCCGGATCTTCGGAGCGGCGAACGACGTCGGATGGCTCGTTCTTGTCGTTGAAGACGATCTTCGACTCGGGGACTTCGAAGTCGATCGCGCCGCGATCGATGCGACGTTGACGGAGCTTTTTCGAAAGCTCGTAGGCGATCTTCAATCCCGGCAAGAACTCTTCGGCCTTGGGCTGAACGGGTGGCTTGTCCGTGAGGCCGAGCGCGCGCGCGACGCCGCCGTAAGTGAGCTTTGCCTGGCTCTTCATGAACGCTCGGTGAAGCTGGAAGCTGATGACCTTGGCGTCCTGATCGAGCTCGGCTTCGACGGCGAGGCAAAGGCGCGTCACGTCCGGAAGGAGCGAGCAGAGGTTCGAAGAGAGGGGACGCGGAAGCATCGGAATCGCGCGATCCGGCAAGTAGACGCTGCAGCCGCGGAAGAGCGCTTCTTCGTCGAGCTTGGTGCCCGGCCGCACGTAGGCGCTGACGTCGGCGATCGCGATCCAGGCGCGATACCCTTCGCCGTTTCGCTCGACCCAGACGGCGTCGTCGTGGTCGCGCGCGTCGTCGGGATCGATCGTGGGGAGAGGAAGATGCGTGAGATCGATACGACCTTGGAGCATCGACTCGGGAACGGTCTCGCCGAATGCGCTCGCTTCTTGGAAGGCTTCGTCCGTATGGATCTCGTCGACCTGCGCCAGCGCGACGATCTTCGCGGTTTCGGATCGCAGCTCGCCGGGACGACCGAGAATGGTCTCGAGCTTGCCGACGGCCGTTTCGCCCGTGTATTCGGGGTAGCGCGTGATGCGCACGATTGCGAGATCGCCGTCGTTGCCGCTGTTGCCTTCGCCGTTTTCGGCGTTGCCGTCGTCGGGGAGGGGAATCGGGCCACGAATGCGCGCATCATCGGGCTCGAGCCAGGCGCTCGCGCGTTTTCGGCGGAGAATGCCCGCAACGCGCCGCATGCCGCGCTCGATGATCTCGAGCACTTCGCCTTCGACGCCGCGTTCGCGACGACGCAGCACCGCGACCTTCACGCGATCGCCGTGCATCGCGCCGCCCATGCGATCGCCTTCGATGAAGACGTCGTCGTTGGGATGAAGCGTGCTCGAGAGAAAGCCGAACCCACGCGCATTGACGGTGAGGTATCCCTCGCGCTCGTTCTGACGAAGCGCGACCACTTTTCGCTTCGAAGAACCGACCGGTTCAGGCGCGGCCGTCGGGAGCTTCTTGCCACCCTTGTCGCCTTTGCTCGGGACGACGACGTCGGGGCGCGTATTCGGTCCTCGGCGCTCTGCGCGTGTCGCGTTGCGCTGATCTTCTTGGAAGTTGCGACCCTGCGGTAGCGCGCTCTTGCCGCCCTTGTCGTTCTTGTTCGAAAACGTGGGCGCAGGTGCCGGCTGCTTTTTCTTGTCGGCGAAGCGCTCTTTCTTCGTCAAGGCGAGCTTGCGTTCGTCGCGGCGCGATCGAAACTCGAACTCTTCGGCGGGAGGCTCGGAAACGGGGCCGTTCTCGGTGCTCGTCGTGATCGTCGGCGTCGCTGGCCGGGCGGCGTTCTTCTCGCGATTTTTCGCCTCTTCGCGCCATGAATACGGCTGGTCACGCGCCGGCGCGCGATTGGCGGCGCCGCGGGCGACTTCGCTCTTCTTCTCGACCGCAACGGAGAATTGCACGCCGCTATGACCGATGAGCTGCCCGCTGAACACCATGTCGTCGAGGAGACGGAGGAGACCTTGCTGCTCGGACTCGGGAACGCGGAGCTCTGCGGCGATCGACTGCAATCGAACCGGATTCGGATCTTTCGAAAGCACCTTGAGAATCGCGTCGCGACTTGGAATAGGCATGGGCGCCCGTAGGTTACTTCAGCGCGTGGGTGAACGGCGCGCTAAAGACGAAAGCTGGTAGCCTGACCGCGCATGACGACCGAGGAACACACCACGAGGAACGGGCCCGAATCGCCGGCGAATCGGCCAGCGCCTCTCTTGCCGTGGCTCTTCTTGCTCGTCGTCCCGACGGTGCTCGGCCTCATCGCGAGCGCGATGCTCGTCGTCGACTACTCGCATCCCGTTCCGCTCTTTTGCGACGATCACGGCGGCTGCGATGCGGTGCGAAAGACGATGTTCGCGAGCCTGCCTTTCGTGCACGTGCCGACCCCCTACTTGGGGCTCGCCGCGTTCGTCGTCTTCGCGATTTTGCTGTTTTTGAAGGGCGCTCGCGTGCGCTTCGTGCAGTGGACGTTGGCCGTCATCGGCGCCGTCCTTGCCGTTCTCTTCATCACCGTGCAGATGCGCATCGGTGCATTTTGCAAGTTTTGCATGGTCGTCGACGTATCGATGCTCGTCCTCCTTGCAGGCTCGATTCGAAGGAAGCTCTTCAATTGGGATGCCCCGTCGTCCTCGTGGTTGCCCGTCGTGACGGGGATCGGCGCTTCACTCGCAGCGCTCGGTCCTCTCGCCGTGGGGTTCCTCGGGGAGCCGGCCACGCGCATTCCGCCGGTGATCGAGCGCGAGATCGAAAAGACCCCCAAGGGCAAAGTGCTCGTCATCGATTTCGCGGACTTCGAATGTCCGCATTGCCGCATCGTCCATCAGAAGCTCACGCGCGTGCTCAATCACTACGAAGGGCGCGTCACCGTCGTCCGCAAACACGTGCCGCTCGTGAAGATTCATCCGCACTCCGAAGCGGCGGCGAAGGCCGCGATCTGTGCCGAGGTTCAGGGCAAGGGCGAGCGCATGGCCGATCTTCTCTTTCTGTCTCCCGTCGATCGACTCACCAAAGAGGGATGCGAAAAGGCGTCGCATGCCGCGGAGCTCAACTTCGACGCCTACCAAGCCTGCGTCGAGAGCCCTTTGCCGAACGAGCGCATCGAGGCCGATCGCGCGACGTTCAAAGAGGCCGGGGGGCTCGGATTACCGACGATCTGGATAGGTCGCCAGGACTTGCGCGGTTCCGGATTCGAAGAGGCCGATTACCGTGCGGCCGTAGAAAAAGCGTTGATCGAGAGATAGGCACGCGAAAGCGATGCATTTCCATCCTTGCCGGCATTTGCGTCCATGAATCCAACGTGTTACGTGCACCCGGCAAGCATGGATGTCCCGTCGCATATCGGCATCATCATGGACGGCAACGGTCGCTGGGCCGAGCAACGTGGTGGCATGCGCATCGAAGGCCATCGTGAAGGCTCCAAGACCGTTCGTCGCATCGTTCGCGCTGCGCGGCGCGCGGGCGTTCGCGCGCTGACCTTGTACGCTTTCAGCGAACAAAATTGGTCGCGTCCCGAAGACGAAGTCGATGCGTTGATGGAGCTCCTCCGCGACTACCTCGTCTCCGAACGCGACGAGATCCTCGACAACGGCATTCGCCTCCACGCGATCGGTAAGCTCGATCGCCTTCCTGCGCCCGTGCGTGAAGTGCTCGAGGCTTTGCGCGGGGAGAGTGTCGGTAACGACGACATGGTGCTCACGTTGGCGCTCTCCTACGGCGGCCAAGAAGAGATCGTCGAAGCGGCGCGCAAGCTCGCCGAGCAGGTCAAAGCAGGGACGCTGGACCCGTCAGAAA
>JAHFDV010000385.1 GCA_023248815.1 Myxococcales bacterium | reverse complement strand
AGAAAGACGCGCGGTCTTCTTTTCCGCGCCGCCGCAGCTCTCGAACGTCGTTCTCTTCGTGGCCTGGGTCGTCGCTAGACTTCTCGATCCGCGCCTCCACATCACGGGAGCTCCCGTCTATTTTTGGTACACGGTCACGCTCTGCAACACCGTGCTCGTTGCCAATAGCTTCGTAAGCGCGGCACCCGCCCGCCTTCCTCGTCCTTACGAGCTCGCGCGAGTGGCCTCGCTGCTGCTCTGGGCAGCGACATCTTGCGGAATCATCGTGATGCTTTCTGCTGCGGTCTGACGACGCCGAGCACGCGCGCGACGGGATGCGCTACCGCGAAGCGTGGCGAGACATCGTAGTTCGCCGAGCGTCGGCATTTGCAACCGCGAGCACCACGAGACCCGACGCTGCGAGGCCAACACCGACCCAGCCAGTCGACGCCCAGCCGAGGCCCGCTGTGAGCGCGAGGCCTCCCGCAGCAGGGCCGATTGCGTTTGCGACGTTGAAAGCGGAGTGATTGAGCGCCGCGGCCATCGTCTGCGCGTCCCCGGCGACATCCATGAGACGCGTCTGAATTGGAGCGACGAGTCCGGAACCGCATCCGACGAGAAAGATCGCGGGAAGGATGCTCCAGACGTGATCGACCGAAAGTGCGTAGACACTCATCGCCGCCATGCTCCACACGAGGCAGATCGCGGCGGTACGCATGATCGCGCGATCGGCGAAGTAGCCTGCGGTCATGAGGCTGATTGTCATGCCGATGCCGAAGAGCGCGAACGCGATCGGCAGAAGCGCAGGCGGCGCGTGCGCTTGGAGTGTGAGCGTGGACGCGAGATACGTGTAGACCGAAAATATTCCGCCCTGTCCGATCGCTCCTACGCCCAAGGTTAGCCACACTTGACGTCGCTTCAGCGCGCCGAGCTCGCGACGCCAACCGGCGCCGTCGGGCGTCGGCTCGCGCGGCGCCACGAGGAAGATGGATACGGCCGTGGCGGCGGCGAGCACCGCAACGAGCATGAAGGCCGAACGCCATCCCGCGGTGCGGCCGATCACGTTCGCGAACGGCACGCCGATGATCGTCGCGAGGGTGAGCCCGAGAAGCACGCGCGCGACGGCCTGCGCGCGCTTGTTTGCGGGCACGAGCGATGCGGCAAGGAGCCCGGCGACACCAAAATAAGCGCCGTGAGGCAAACCTGAAAAAAATCGCGCGATGACGAACCATGTGAACGATGGTGACCACGCGCTCACGAGGTTGCCCATTGCGTAGAGCGTCATCAGCGCCACCAGGAACGCTCGCCTCGGGATGCGCGCTCCGAGCACTGCAAAGAGCGGCGCTCCGATGACGACGCCGAGCGCGTAGGCGGTGATGGCCTGGCCACCCGTAGGTACGTCGACGCGGAGATCTCGCGCGAACTGCGGAAGGAGGCTCATCGACGCGAACTCCACCGTGCCGATGGCGAACCCTCCGAGACTGAGCGCTGTTTGAACGAGTCCGACGTGGACGGAGCGTGGCAGAGTCATCGTGGTTGTCTTCGCCGCTCCATGTCATTCGTAGTGCAGTCACGCATGCTGAGGCGCGCTTTCGGCAACGCCGTCAGAGCTTCACGAGCGCGAGCTTCAGGATGTCGGCGGCGATCTTCTCGTTCGTGGCTTTCTCTCCCCCTGCGAGAGTCACGGTGACGATGAGCCCCTTCGTCGCGACCGCCGCTTGGGTCGAAGTGGAGTTCATGATCTTGCCCGTTACGACATAGCCCGAGGCGCCGTTCACGGTGAGAGGGCTCGTGACACCGCCCACCGTGCCTTGAGCGCCCGTCTTCGCACCTTCGATGCCGCCCGCACCGGCAACGTCTTCTGCCACTGAGACCGTGGGGTAGAGGCTCTTGCGCGTGCCGCCGGGGAACTGGCAGCCGCCACCTGGAACTTCCTTCGACTCGACTTTCTCGCCAAGCACGACTCCGACGTCGGCCGCCGAGAGGAGGCTGCACACGTCAGCGGGCACGGCTGCGCGCTTGACTGCTGGCGCGCCGCCCGTTGACGTTGCCGATGCGCCGGTCGATGTCGTGGTCGTTTCGTCTTTTGGTTTGCACCCTTCGATCGCCGTGATTGTGACGAGCGTGAAGGCGGAGCGAAGAGCAAACGAGGAGGCCAACCCGCGGAAGAATCGACGCTTGGTGTGAGTTTTGAGCATGAAAGCGAGCTTACATGTTTGCGGCCGAGATGCCTCCTCACGCCGCGTGAAGCGAGCATGTCCTCGAGCGGTATCGGGGCGGCGGGCGTAGTTTTATTCGAGCAGGACGTGCCAGCGGGTAGCATCGGCCGATGCGAAATTTGTTCTCTGTCGGCGTCATTGTCGGAGCGATCGCGGGGTGCAAGGAGCCGATGTCCGACGACCCGGGCTACAGGGCCCAGGTGCTTTGCAACAATACGATGAAGGGGCAGGGGGGAGCGAAGAACGAGTCGAAGGTTCGCTGCGTCAGCCTCGTCGGCGACAAATTCCGCGCCGAGCCCAAGGGAAGTTACGAAACGCTCGCAAAGTGCATTCTCAATGCCGCCGACGACGCTGCCGCGCGCGAGTGCAAGTGACTCGCTTCGTGCGTGGCCCGAACGAGGTCGAGCCTCAAGGAAGCCCGGAGGACTTCTCACTTTGCAACCGTACGAGACTCTCTCCCGTCGCCACGATCGCCTCTTCGTTCGAGCGTGGCGACCAATCGAGGATTCGCTTTGCTTTCTCGTTGGACGATCGGCGGATGCAGCCGAGCTGCGAAACCACCTCGCGTAGTTTCGGGTTCTCCACCGCCATCGCCCGAACGACGGCGTCTGGGAGCTCCTCTTTCGGCACTCGCGCCGCCGACTCCCCAAGATGAGCGCGAAGCACCTTCGCGAGGTCGAGCATCGACACGGGCTCGCCGGCGACGGCTAGAAATCGCTCTCCCTTGGCGGCGGGTGAGAGCATCGCACGGAGGTGCAAATCGACGACGTCACGCACGTCGACGACGCCAAAATAGACGCGAGGGCACGCAGGCATCGCGCCATCGAGCATGTTCTTCACGATAGCGATCGAGCTCGAGAAATCTGCGCCGAGCACCGGTCCGAAAATTCCCACGGGATTCACCACGGAGAGCTCGAGCGCGCCGCCCTCGCGCTCGATGAAATCCCAGGCAGCACGCTCAGCGAGCGCTTTCGAGCGCATGTAAGGTGGAACCTCTTGCGCGTCGGCCACTGTCCAGTCTTCTTCGGTGAAGGCGCGATCCTGTTGCGCATGGCCGTATCCTATCGCCGCGAATGACGACGTCACGACGACTCGTTTGACTCTCGCGTCTCGCGCCGCACGGAGCACGCGGAGAGTGCCATCGCGCGCTGGGCCGATGAGCTCATCCTCATTCTTCGGCGATGAGGCGGGGAAGGGGGATGCAACATGAAGCACGTAGTCGCAGCCAAGGGCCGCAACGCTCCACCCGTCGTCTCGAAGAAGGTCAGCCTCGACGATCGAAAGTCGCTCGGCGGCTCCAGCCTTTCCCACGAGCGCGCGCAACGTAGGCTCGCGCTGGAGTGATCGAACCGTGGTCGTGACCTCGTTGCCTCGCGCGAGCAGCTCGCGAATGGTGTGGCTTCCGACGAAGCCCGTCCCGCCCGTGACCAAAACCTTGCTCATCGTCGGCCTCCCGTCTTCTTGTTTTTCGAACGCTCGAGCTGAAGGCATGCGCGCACACAGCGCTCCAACGTTTCACGGAAGGCAGCGCGAGACTCGTGCCCCTCCTTCCACGTGAGGCCGAATTGGAAGAGAACACTTGCGAGCTCAGTCGGCGAACAAGCGTTGTCGCTCTCGCGATATTCCGGTGACTTTGAGATCGCCTGTGAGAGAAGTCGCTGGAACGCCGTCTTCACTTCTTCGACGCCGGCACTCACCGCCGCCGTGCGAGGCTCGACCACCTCGAGCGAGGCCGGATTGAAGTGTGCGAGATGCCGTCCGAACCAGGCGTCCATTGCCTCTACGAGGCGAGGCTGGAGAGACGTCTCCTTTCGGTTCAACGCTTCAGCGACGAGACGCAACCCTTCCTCGAAATAGCGCCGCATCGCCATGCTGACGAGCTCTTCTTTGCTCTCGAAGTGCAGATAGAGGCCCTGCTTCGAAAGTCCCGCGGCCTTGGCGAGTTCATCGACAGATGTCTTCTTGATTCCAAAATGCCCGATGACCGAGACGGCGGCGTCTAAGATCTCGGTTTGCCTGCGATCGAGGACGAGCGAGGATGACATGTGCTCAACTTGACCGTTTGATACGAAAGAGTCAAGTTGGAAAGATGGTTCGCAGCGGCACCATTTCTTGGCGAAGCTTACAAGACCTAGTGGTTGCATCGCGCTGATGCGTTCAGCGCGGCGCGTGCCTTCAGCGTTCTTCAGTGAGCGTTGCGTTCGAAGGGCGCGCGGTTTCGAACGCAACGACGTCTGGGACGGATGCTGCCGTGCCGACCGAAAGGATGCCGGCCTCCGCGCGCTTGTCCCACACGCCCATCAAGAATTTGGCGAGGAGCGACAGAAACTTCAGGCCGATGTCGCGATCATCTTCGAAGAGCTCGATGAGTCCTTCGCGACTTCCGCGAAGCATCACGACGGGCTCCTTGGTGACGAGATCATTCCAGCGCGCGCTTCCCGCGATCGTTTCGGCGCCGCCGACGACATAACCTGGCCCCACCTCTTGTGAACGCTTCTCGTCCCATACGAGGTCGAGCATTCCCTTGACGACGAAATAGGTGGCGTCCGAAGGGTCGCCTCTTCTCCAGAGAACTTCTCCTGCAGGAAGGCGGAGCTCTTCCATTTTCCGCACGAGCGTCGCGAGGGAGCTCACGTTCGCTTCCTTGAATGCGCCCATCTGGCGGAGCACGAAGATCCGCTCGACGAGGCCGAGCTCGCGCTCACCGACCATTTTGTCGATGGGAATGGTCGGTGGAGAAAACGCCGGCGGCTCGTTCTCGAGGTTCGCGGCGATCAGCTGCGAAGAGACCCACCGCAGCGTGCCCAACATCACCGGTACGTGGTCCTCGAAGATGTCTTCCATCGTTTCTTTCGGGACCTCGTAGGCCTCGACGAACGAATCGGCGATGGCGGAAGTACCGGCAAGATCTCTCGCCAGCAACGATAGAAGTCCAACGGCGCCAGGCCCCCGAACCGTGCCGATATGACGGCCGTGGCGACGCATCGTGACGCTGCCCGACACGATCATGAAGAACCCCTTGGTCACGTCCTCTTCGCGGAGCAGGTGTTCGCCGCGATCGAACGTAACGGTCCGCATCTGCGCCGCGAGGTTCGCGAGATCGCGCGCAGGGAGCGAGCGCATCGTCGGGACGGTACGCAGTCGAAAGATTCGGTCGGCGAGCTCAAGCTGGCGCACGGCGAGATCCTTCTCTGCTGGCGAGCTCCAAGAGGCGCTGCGCCTCGTCGAGAATGCGCGTACCCAGTGGCTCCTCTGCGAGCGGCTCCGAGGCCCTTCTGGCGCGCGTGAGCTTTGCGACGTCGAGGCCGATTTCGACGGCGCGGTACTCTGCGAGCGCGCGCGTCGTCGAGCTTTTTTCTACGAGCATCTGCGCGATCGCGTCGACATACGGCATCGGGATCCCCTGAGCACCCTCGGTCTCGTTGGAGAGCAGCGCGATGACCCGACCCCTGAGGGGCGGCCGTACGATGTTCTCGACGAGCTCCAGGCTGCTGGCATAGGCCCGCGCATTTCCCGTGCGAAGCCCGCGCCACACGTCGTGGAACGATTCGCCGTAGAGCAGCTCGAAGATCATGAACACGCGTCCCAACGCGTGATGCGCCTTGTCTTTCACGAGGTCGACGAGGAGATGATGTGCAGCATGCAATGCACCGGCTTCCCCGATCGATTCGGACGAAGCATCCATCGAAACGAGCGCCCTTCCCCAACGGCGAAAGCGAACGACTTGATCGACCGTCGTCTCCGCAATGCGAAGGAGTAGGGGCTGGTTCATTCGAATCTCTGGGTGCTCTCGCTT